>NZ_JAMYJY010000062.1:0-22772 GCF_024136985.1 Haloferax sp. AB510 | reverse complement strand
CGCGAACGTCCGGTCGGGCTCGACCCCGGTCGCGTCCGAGAAGGCGCGCCCGCGACCGCGACGACACCAGACCGTCGCGCCGGTCTCGCGGGCGTAGGCGGCCACCGCGCCGACGTGGTCCGCGTGGGTGTGGGTGACTGCGAGGTGGTCGACGCCCTCGCGCGCGACGAGTTCGTCGAGGTCGTCGGTGCGGGCCGCGGGGTCCACGAGCAGGGTGTCGCCGCCATCGGCGACGAGGTAGGCGTTCGTCGCGCCGGTCGGCGCGCGGGTGGCGACGGGGACGGAGACGCGCGTGACGTGCATGGCGGCGGCTACGCTCGCCGCTGGGTTAGGTGGTTCGAGAGAAGTGGTGGCTTGGTCTGCGGGAGTGCGCCCCCGCGGGCGGTGGTCTGTCGCGCTATCGGTGGACCGCGCGCTTACGTGTTGAGGAAGTAGACCTGCTTTCGCGCGTCCTTGAAGGAGTAACGCGAGCCGACGAGGTCAGACTCTTCGAGACGGTTGAGCGCGTAGCGGACGGTGCGGTCCGGCAGCAGCGACTCCTCCGCGAGCTGGCCCTGCGAGAGGGGCGCGTCGCTTTCGAGGACTTTTGCGACGAGCTTCGCGCTCGGGGGAAGCTCGCGGAGGCGCTCTCGGAACTCGGATTCCGAGAGCAGGTCTTCAGTATCTGGCTCTGCGGTGGTGGTGCTCATACCCGTCACAGTCGGTTGCTCCGTGTTAAGGGTTAGCTACAAGTGTGTGAAAAGAATCCAGACACATAATACACATATTAATATCGTGCGTTTGTTGGAAAATCACCCGCGAGTGGTCGTCTCACTCCACGTTTCGCATCGTATCGACCGATGGAGTGCCGAGTCGATAGCTCCCGAGCGGCGCGTGGCACTCCGGACAGTGGACGACGAGCCACCCTTCGCTGACGTGCCGTGTTAACGCGTCTGCATCGCAGGTCACGCCACAGTTTCTACACGTTGGCATATGTCATGCTACGCGCTCAGTAGAGGAAAGTCTCTCTCTCGCCGTCCGCCGAACCCCGCTTCCGCACCGCGTATCCAGTACCGTTTTAGGCTCCCCCCCCGCGAGTATGCGTAGCGTGAAAGGAAAGGAGTGGTACCAGGCCGACGAGGTCGCCCAGGAGTACGACTCGAAGCGGTTCTCCAAGGGCGGTCGCCTCATCGACCGGCGAGAGAAGGAGGCGGTCCTCGCGGCGCTCGGCCCCGTCGAGGATAAGAACGTCCTCGAAATCGCCTGCGGGACCGGCCGGTTCACCGTGATGCTCGCCCGGGAGGGGGCGAACGTCGTCGGACTGGACATCTCGCGGGCGATGATGGTACAGGGGCGGGAGAAGGCCCGCAGAGCGGGCGTCGCCGACCGCATCGAGTTCCTCCGCGGCGACGCCGCGCGGCTGCCCTTCCCGGACGACCACTTCGACGCGGTGTTCGCGATGCGGTTTTTCCACCTCGCGGACACCCCGGCGAAGTTCTTAGCCGAGATGGCCCGCGTCTCGAAAGAGCAGGTGTTCTTCGACACCTTCAACGACGGGAGCCTCCGAGTGGCCTACAACTGGCTGCTCCCGATGGGGTCGCGGCTCTACTCGGAAGGCGACGTGCGGCGGCTGCTCGGCGACGCCGGGCTCGACCTCGCCGGCGCGAAACACGACTTCGTCATCCCGTTCGGCTTCTACCGGAAGGTCCCCAACGGCATCGCACAGCCGTTCCGTTCGCTGGACCTCGCCGTCGGTGACTCGCCGGTCGGCGACGACCTCGCGTCCGTGTCGTACTGGAACGCGCGGGTCGAGTCGGCCGACGAGCAGTCCCGCGCGGCGACTCGGGCGAGTGACGCCGAGTGAGGCGTTCTCACGGCAGATTTTAACACGATCCTCGATTCACATTTAAGTACGTCCACTGCAACTGTCGGGTATGGATCTCTCGGTTGTGCTCCCGACGCTCAACGGTCGGGACCGGCTCGCCACCAGCCTCGACGCGCTGGCCGAGCACGCCCCCGACGCGGAAGTCGTCGTCGTCAACGGCCCCTCCGCCGACGGCACGACCGGGATGGTGAGAGAGCGCGACGACGTGGACGTGCTGGTCGAAATCTCCGACCGCAACCTCAACGTCGCCCGCAACGCTGGCCTCGAAGTCGCCGCCGGCGACGTGGTCGCGCTCCTCCGATACGACCTCTCCGTCGAATCGTCGTGGCTGTCGGCGCTCGAAGACGGCATCGCCGACGCCGACGTGGTCACCGGACCGATGCACCAGACGCTCCGCAACGGCATGACGACCGAATCTCTCGAACGGAACGCCATCAGCGGTCGCACGGTAACGTACTTCAACGGCGGCAACGTCGCGTTCCGCCGCGAGGCCATCGACGCCCTCGACGGCTTCGACGAGTACCTCCAGACGGGCGGCGCGCGCGACGCGGCCCACCGCCTCGCTGGCTTCGACCGCTCCGTCGCGTGGGCGCCCGAGATGTGCGTCCGCCGCGAGTTCGAGGCCGACGGCGGCATCTCCGAGCGCGACTGGGGCTGGAAGTACCGCTCTCTGACCTATCGACTCGTGAAGAACTACGGGGTCAGACCGGGGACGGTCAAGCGGACGGCGAAACACGCGATTTCGGACGGCGTCGAAGCCGCTCTCGGCGTCGTGAAAGGCGACGTGACGCCCTCGGGGTGGGCGGGGACCGGCCGCGACGTAGTCGGCGGCATCGCCACGGGCGTCTCCGACGGGTTGGTCGCCCGCGCCCGCGACCGAACCAGAGCGCGCAACCCCCACGGCCGGTCGAAGCGCGCCGACCGCGCCGTCGCCCGGTACGACTGGCGCTGACTCGTTTTACTGCTCTCCGGGGCCGAGCGCCTCGATGACCCGTGCCGCGTTCTTCGAGAACGCCTTCGCCAGCGCGTCCTCCGACACGTCGAGCGTCAGAATCTCCATGACGCCTACGTTCGGGTGGGTCTCGGGCGCGCCGCTGCCGAACAGCACGCGATCCGGGTGTTCGAGGAGCGCGCGTTCGAGCACGCTCCGGTAGCGGACGAAACTCGTGTCGAGGTAGAGGTCGTCGTGGTCGTCGAGGAGGTCGATGGCCTCGTCCATCAGCCCGCGGTCGAGCGGGAAGCCGCCGAAGCTCGACAGAATGACTGGGAACCGACCGAGCAGCGACTCGGCGACGGCACTCGGCTCGAAGGCCTGTCCGCCCTCGACGAAGACGGGCAGCCCCACGTCCTCTAGCATCGCGAGCGTCTCGTCGTCCGGCAGCCCGTCGACCGCCGGCGCGAGCGAGAACCCGTGGAAACGGTCGTCGTAGGCGTACTGCTCGATGTCGCCGGGGTCGGCGTGGTGGTCCGCCCGCGACGACGTGAGGTTTCGGAGTCGCGCCGAGGCTCGACCGCTCGGGTCGCGCGGGCCGTTGATGCGGGCGAACGCCAGAAACGGCCGGTCGACACTCATCCGCGCGACAGCGTTGTTCGGCCGGAGGTAGCTCCCCTCGACCCGCTGTGCGCCCGGCGAGACGACGGCGCGGACGACGCCCGCCTGATGCAGTTCGCGCTCCAGCCGCTCGGGGCTTATCTCCCGCCCGCGCGCCGCAATCGACTGCTCGTCGGGGTCGAGGCGGGCGTTCACGTCCACGACCCTGAACCCGTGTTCCAACTCCAGCATTGTCGAGTCACTCTCCGGTGGCCGCCAAATAGGTTGCAGAATCTGCCGTAGTCGTTTCATCGAGGGCACAGTACCGACCCGTTCGTTCAGCGACGCGTGACGTTCATTCCTTCACGACGGTAGGGAGAGACGCTGAAACGCAGTTTTTTGGCCCGTAGCATCAATCTTCACGCGTGTGCCTCATCGTCGAGGTCGTCGCCCCGCTGTCCGCGCTTCCGTTCGGTCCCGCGGCCGAGGAACACGACATCGAACTGGAGCTGGAACGGTCCGTCCCGACCGCCTTACAGGCGGCGTCGTTCGTCTGGGTCCGCGGTCCCGACGCGGGGGCGTTCGGAGAGGTGGCGCGGTCGCTTCCGAGCGTCGACGACCTCACGCTCGTCGAATCCGTCTCGGACCGGGCGCTCTACGGCGTCTCGTGGGACGCCTCTGAGGCTCCGATCTTCGACGCATTAGTGTCCAGAGACGCGGTTCTCTTAGAGTGTCTCTCGACCGGTGACTCGTGGTGGCTCAAGCTCCGCGTCTCCTCGCACCGCGTGCTGACCGACCTCAGACGCGAGTGGGCGGCCCACGGCATCGACACCGAGTTCGACCGCATCACGTCCGTCGCGGCCGAGGAAGCGCCGGTGAGCGAGGGACTGACCGACACGCAACTCGAAGCCCTGCTCCTCGCACTCGAACGCGGCTACTTCGACGAGCGACGAGACACGTCGCTCGGCGAGCTCGGCACGGAGCTCGGCATCTCGCGACAGGCGGTCGCGGCCCGCCTCAAACGCGCCTACCGGACGCTCGCAGAACGGATTCGAGACGAGCGACCCCCACAATAACGGGTTACATAATCAACGCACACCAATAGGTACCCGACTACCCATTCGGACTGTATGGACGACCCGCTCGAAGATGGAGCCGGGTCCGTGGTAACTACCTCCGTCGATCGGTACGACGAGGTGGCGGTCGCCATCGCTTCGGCGGTCGCGACTGCCACGGAACTCAGCCCACTCGAACTCCCGCCGCTCTCGGACATCGGTGTCGACCCCGAGGCGCTCGACGTTCTCTTTCGCCTCTCTCATGACCCGTCTCGAAGGTTCTCGTTTCGGTACGCGGGCTACCTCGTCTCGCTGTTCGGCGACGGAACGCTCACCGTCGACCCGCTGGACGAGTAGCGCCACGCCCGCTTCAGCGGAGTCTCGCTCGGCCGTCGATTCGGGCTACGTCGTCTCGTTCGTAATTCGAAAACCGTCGCCCTGTCGTGCGATTTCGTAGCTCGCCCTCGCCGAAACGTATTTATAGAACTGCAATCGTTGATAGCGGTTGAGGTTTCAACATGGCTTCACGAATGCAGCAACCGTTATACATTCTCGCAGAGGGGACGAACCGAACGCACGGCCGCTCCGCGCAGGACTCCAACATCCGCGCCGGAAAGGCGGTCGCCGAAGCCGTACGGACTACACTCGGGCCGCGCGGCATGGACAAGATGCTCGTCGACTCCTCGGGCGAGGTCGTCATCACGAACGACGGCGCGACCATCCTCGAGAAGATGGACATCGAGCACCC
Organism: Haloferax sp. AB510; assembly: GCF_024136985.1. Taxonomy (NCBI): domain Archaea; kingdom Methanobacteriati; phylum Methanobacteriota; class Halobacteria; order Halobacteriales; family Haloferacaceae; genus Haloferax; species Haloferax sp. AB510. Next base: position 17,574 of record NZ_JAMYJY010000062.1, on the reverse strand, counting down.
CGCCGCGCAGATGATCGTCGAAGTCTCCCAGACCCAAGAGGAAGAAGTCGGCGACGGCACGACCACCGCGGCCGTCCTCACCGGCGAACTCCTCGCGCACGCCGAGGACCTCCTCGACGACGACCTCCACCCGACGGTCATCGTCGAGGGCTACACCGAGGCCGCCCGCATCGCCCAGGAAGCCATCGACGACATGGTCCTCGACGTGACGCTCGACGACGACCTGCTCCGCAAGGTCGCCGAGTCTTCCATGACCGGCAAGGGAACCGGCGACGTGACCGCCGACGTGCTCGCCAAACACGTCGTCAAGGCGGTCCAGATGGTCCACGGTGACGGCGACGGGGCCTTCCACCGCGACGACGTTCGCGTGCTCACCCGCACGGGCGCGTCCTCCTCGGCGACCGAACTCGTCGAGGGCGTCGTCCTCGACAAGGAACCCGTCAACGAGAACATGCCCCGGGCCGTCTCCGACGCGACCGTCGCGGTCCTCGACATGAAACTCGACGTTCGCAAGGGCGAGGTCGACACCGAGTACAACATCACCTCCGTCGACCAGCTCACCGCGGCCATCGACGCCGAGGACAAGGAACTCCGCGGCTACGCGGCGGCCCTCAAGGACGCCGGCGTCGACGTGGTGTTCTGCACCAAGTCCATCGACGACCGCGTCGCGGGCTACCTCGCTGACGCGGGCATCCTCGCGTTCAAGAGCGTGAAGAAGTCCGACGCCCGCGCTCTCGCCCGCGCGACCGGTGCGAAGCGCCTCGGCTCGCTGTCCGACCTCGACGAGTCCGACCTCGGTCACGTCGACTCCGTGAGCATCCGCACCTTCGGCGACGACGACCTCGCGTTCGTCGAGGGCGGCTCGGCGGCGAAGGCCGTCACGCTGTTCCTCCGCGGCGGCACCGAACACGTCGTCGACGAACTCGAACGCGCCATCCAAGACGCGGTCGACGTGGTCGTCGCCGCCATCGACAAGGGCGGTGTCGTCCCCGGCGCGGGCGCGACCGAAATCGCCATCGCCGACCGCATCCGCTCCGAGGCCGCCGGCATCGAGGGCCGCAAGCAACTGGCCGTCGAGGCCTACGCCGACGCCGTCGAGGCGCTCCCGCGCACCCTCGCCGAGAACACCGGTATGGACCCCATCGACGCGCTCGTCGACCTGCGCGCCCGCTACGAAAATGAGGGCATCGCCGGCATCATCTCGTCGGGCCGCACCGGCGAAATCGGCGACCCCGTCGAACTCGGCGTCATCGACCCCGTCGCGGTCAAGCGCGAAGCCATCGAGTCCGCGACCGAGGCCGCGACGATGATCGTCCGCATCGACGACGTCATCGCCGCCAAGTAACCGAACCGCCCGCAGAACACTCTCCCCCACCGGCGGCGCGCTCTGCCGCCGGGCCACTTCGTGTCGCTTTTTCCGTCTTTCCGCTCTCGTATGGCTACTCCAAAGCCGCGCCGCTGAGCGAGCATCCATCAACTGGCCGCTATGTTCTTCCGTCGCGAGCGTCGAACTGCACCCCATGTCCGACGAAGTCGGGCTTCCGGAAGCCGTGTCGATGGCGATTGGTGGCATGGTCGGCGGGGGTATCTTCGCCGTGCTCGGTGTCGTCGCCGGCGCTGCCGGGACCCTCGCGTGGGCGGCGTTCGTCGTCGCCGGCGCACTCGCGGCCTGTGCCGGCTACTCGCTCCTCCGACTGAACAGGCTGTGCGAGTCGCCCCGCTCACCCGTCGGCTACGTCGAGCGGTTCACCGACAGCAACACCACGCTCGCGGGCGTCGTGGGCTGGACCTTCGTCTTCGGCTACGTCGGGACGATGGCGATGTACGCCTACGCATTCGGCGGCTACTTCGTCGAACTCACCGGCGTCTCGACGGTCGCGTCGGTCTCGGTACAGCCGTTCGTCTCCGCGCTCACCGTTGCCGCGTTCGTGAGCCTCAACGTCTTCGGTGCGCACGCCTCCGGGCGGGTCGAAGACGTTCTGGTCGGCCTCAAGGTCGCCATCCTGCTCCTGTTCGGTCTCGGCGGCGTCGCCTACGGCGCGACCCACGGCGGCCTCGGCTTCGGCCTGTCGAACTTCGGTATCGGCCCGCTCGTTGCGGCCGCCGTCTCCTTCGTCGCCTTCGAGGGGTGGGAGCTCCTGCTGTTCGACCAAGAGAACATCGCCGACCCCCGCGAGACCGTCAGGAAGGCGATTTACATCTCCATCGCGGGCGCGACCGTCCTGTACATCATGGTCGCGCTCGTCACGACCAACCTCGCCGGAATCGACGCCATCCAGCAGCACGCCGAGACCGCGCTCGCGGTTGCGGCCCGGCCGTTCCTCGGGCAGGCCGGGTTCGTCCTCATCTCGGTCGCGGCGCTGTTCTCCACGGGCAGCGCCATCAACGCCACGCTGTTCAGCTCCGCGCGGCTCTCGAAGCGCCTCGTCGCCGACGACCTGCTCCCGAGTCGGCTCCGCGACGAGTCCGCCGACGAGCCGATTCGCCCGCTCGTGACGCTCGGGGTGCTCGCCGCGGGGTTCGCCTTCCTCGGGAGCCTGGACGCCATCAGTTCGTTCGCGTCGCTCGCGTTCATCAGTATCTTCGGCGGCCTCTCGCTTCTCGCGTTCCGGGAGCGCGAGGACCTCCGGACGACCGTGATTCCCGCCGTCGGAACCGTCGGCGCAATCGGCTCCGCGGTCGCGCTCCTGTGGCACCTGTTCGACGCCGAGCGCGGGACGTTCTGGACCGTCCTCGCGCTTGCCGTGGTCGTCGTCGGCGTCGAGGTGCTCTACTTCGAGCGCGAGACCATCGCGGACGAGGTCCAGTCCGCGGAGCGGCGCGTGGAAAACGAACTGTAACGTCCGGCGCGCGGCCCCGGGAGTCTCCACTCAGACCCGCGGGAGTCGCCAGTCGTAGCGGAGCGCGAGCAGCCGAACCGAGAAGACGAGCGCGGCGCACAGCCCCGAGGGGACGCCGGTCGGCGCGCCGGCCGCCCGGGCGGCGAGGAACCCGAGGCCCCCGACGACCGCGGGCGTCGCGTAGAAGTCGTCGCGGAGGACGACCGGCACGCGTCCGATGAGGATGTCGGCGATGGAGCCGCCGCCGACGGCCGTGATGGTCGCGAGGACGACGACGCCGAACGACGTGACGCCGGCGTCGACGCCGACGAGCGCGCCGGTCGCCGCGAACGCCGAGAGCCCGACCGCGTCGGAGGTCAGGAACGCCGGGTGGTCGCGCACACGACCCTCTATTGAGTGGATGAGGACGATTGCGAGGCCGACGCCGACGAGCGCGACGCTCATGTCCCACGTCCCCGCGAGCGAGGCCGGCAGCCGGTCGACCAGCACGTCGCGGGTCGTCCCGCCGCCGAGGGCGGTCACGACGCCGAGTACGGAGACGCCGAACACGTCGAGACCGGCTTCGGCGGCTTTGAGCGCGCCGGCGACCGCGAACGCGAGGAGGCCGACGACGTTCATCACCGCGAAGGGGTCGACCTCGGGGACGACGACGGAGGCGGGGGCGACGGCGGCGGAACTGGGGACAGGGATGGCGGCGGAACTGAGGGCGAGGGCGGAGATGAGAACGCCCATCAGTCGACCCGGAGTTCCACGCGGTCGCCGGGCGCGAGGCCGAACGCCTCGTCGCCGCGGCCGTGGTTCACGTCGCACTCGACGTTGCCGTGACTGCCGACAGTGAGCAGTCGCTCGCCGCGCGAGACGGCCTCGAAGGTGCGACCGACCGGGACCGACTCGCCGTTTAGCGTCGCGCGGTCGCCCGCCGCGTCGCGGACGAACTCGCCCGGGACGTTGGTAATGCAGTTGCCGAAGTCGTCGACGACGAGTATCTCTCCAGTCGCCTCGCGGCCGTCGGCCGAGACGGTCGCCTCGGGGAGGCGGCACTCGGCGAGCGAATCGAGCGCAATCGGTTCGAAGCGGTCGACCGACCCGAGCGCCGACGCGCCCACGACGTGAGCGTCGGCGGCCGCGGGCGCGAACACGTCCCGCCCGTGGAAGGTCGTGGACTCGGGGTTCGGAACGTCGATTTCGTAGGCTTCGGCCGGTGCGTCGGCGTCGTCGAGTTCGGCGGCGACGCGTCTCGATGGCGGGCGGAGGACGCCGTTGTCGGGGCCGACGAAAACGTGGTCGCCGACGCGGAGGACGACCGCGCGACGGTCGGTCCCGACGCCGGGGTCGACCACGACGAGGTGGACCGCCGGCGGGAAGTACGGAAGCGTCTCGCGGAGCCAGAACGCGGCCGCGCGAACGTCCTGTCGCGGGAGGTCGTGGGCCACGTCCACGAGCCGGGCGTCGGCCCGCGAGAGGACGACGCCCTTCATCGCGGCCGGGTACGCCAGTCCGAAGTCGGACGCGAGGGTAATCATCTCAACAGGGGTTCGGGTCGCGGTCCTCGTCGTCGCCGAGGCGCTCCGAGCCGTCGGTGGCCGTGACGCGCTGGAGGCGCTCGATACCGTCGATTTCGCGGACCACGTCGGCCACTTCGTCGGGGACGAGTGACTCCCAGTCGCGGTCCTCTATCATGCGCTGGCGGACCTCCGTTCCCTCCAGCACCTCGCGGTTGAACATGGGCGACTGGTGGACCTCGACGCCCGCCTCTTTGAACAGTTGGATGACGAGCGGGTTGTTGGAGTACGCGACCTCGAACGCGGGGGACATCGACTGGACGTGGCTGACCCACACCGAGTTGCGGTCGAGGTCCTCGATGGGGACCGCGTAGGTCGTGATGTCGAAGTCGTTGACGGCCTTGTTGACCATCATGATTCGTTCGCCCGCGGTGAACGGATTCCGCGGCGAGTGCGAGTCGCCCGCGGACCCGATGCCGAGGACGAGTTCGTCGACTTCGGCGGCAATCTCTTCGACCATTCGGTGGTGGCCGTTGTGGTACGGCTGGAAGCGGCCGATGTAGAACCCCCGCATGCCTCGGGCGTTAGTCCGGATTACTTATAAATACGCCGAGTCACGAGAATTCCGGTATTCCGGTGGTAGGGGCGTCGAAACGCGAGGTTACGGCAAGGTACGCCGGATGCACCCGGGGAGAAAGTATATCAGTCGCAGGGCCTACGTTAGAAGTAGCGACGACAGTTCTATGAGTAACGATACGAACACCGACGACAGCCTCCACGAGCGGGAGGATTCACCCGACGACGCGCCCTCGGAAGAGGGTATCGACGACGGGGGGACGCTCCAGCACGACGAGGCCGAAGAGGTCGACAAGAAGACGATCGACGACCTCGGGAGCGATGTCGAAATCGACGCCGACGTGGCCGAGAACGTGGACGAGGACGACCTCCTCGGTGGTCTCCGGATAGAGACGACCGACGAGATTCCCGTTCCGGACCGTCTCGTCGACCAAGTCATCGGGCAGGAGCACGCCCGCGACGTCATCATGAAGGCGGCCAAGCAGCGCCGCCACGTCATGATGATCGGCTCCCCGGGGACGGGGAAGTCGATGCTCGCCAAGGCGATGTCCGAGCTTCTCCCCCGCGAGGAGCTTCAGGACGTGCTCGTCTACCACAACCCCGACGACGGCAATCGCCCCAAGGTCCGCACGGTCCCCGCGGGCAAGGGTGACCAAATCGTCGAGGCGCACAAAGAGGAAGCACGCAAGCGCAACCAGATGCGCTCGTTCCTCATGTGGATCATCATCGCGGTCGTGCTGGGCTACTCGCTCATTATCGCCCAGCAGGTCCTGCTCGGCATCCTCGCCGCGGGTATCATCTACCTCGCGTTCCGCTACGGCTCGCGCGGCAGCGACGCGATGATTCCGAACCTCATCGTGAACAACGCCGACCAGAAGTCCGCGCCGTTCCAGGACGCGACGGGCGCCCACGCGGGTGCGCTCCTCGGCGACGTCCGCCACGACCCGTTCCAGTCCGGCGGCATGGAGACGCCCAGCCACGACCGCGTCGAACCCGGCGCGATTCACAAGTCGAACAAGGGCGTCCTGTTCGTCGACGAGATCAACACCCTCGACGTGCGCAGCCAGCAGCACCTGATGACGGCCATCCAGGAGGGTGAGTTCTCCATCACGGGCCAGTCCGAGCGCTCCTCGGGCGCGATGGTCCAGACCGAACCCGTCCCGACGGACTTCATCATGATCGCCGCCGGGAACCTCGACGCGATGGAGAACATGCACCCCGCACTCCGTTCCCGTATCAAGGGGTACGGGTACGAGGTGTACATGGACGACACCATCGAGGACACCCCCGAGATGCGCCGCAAGTACGCGCGCTTCGTGGCACAAGAGGTCACCAACGACGGCCGGCTCCCGCACTTCACCGAGGAGGCGGTCGAGGAGCTCATCCTCGAAGCCCGCCGCCGCGCCGGCCGCAAGGGTCACCTCACCCTCGAATTCCGTAACCTCGGCGGCCTCGTCCGCGTCGCTGGCGACATCGCCCGCGGCGAGAACGCCGAGCTGACCACCCGCGACCACGTGCTGCAGGCGAAGCGCCGCGCGCGCTCCATCGAGCAGCAGATCGCGGACCAGTACATCGAGCGCCGCAAGGACTACGAGCTCTCGGTCAACGACGGATTCGTCACCGGCCGCGTCAACGGCCTCGCCGTCATGGGCGAAGACTCCGGTATCATGCTCCCCGTGATGGCCGAAGTCACGCCGTCGCAGGGCCCCGGTCAGGTCATCGCGACCGGCCAGCTCAAGGAGATGGCCGAAGAGTCCGTCCAGAACGTCTCGGCCATCATCAAGAAGTTCTCCAACCAGGACCTCTCGGAGATGGACGTGCACGTGCAGTTCGTCCAGACCGGCCAGCAGGGCGTCGACGGCGACTCCGCGTCCATCACGGTCGCGACCGCCGTCATCTCCGCGCTGGAGGACATCCCCATCGACCAGTCGGTCGCCATGACCGGCTCGCTGTCGGTGCGCGGCGACGTGCTCCCGGTCGGCGGCGTCACCCACAAGATCGAAGCCGCCGCGAAGGCCGGCTGTTCGACGGTCATCATCCCCGCCGCCAACGAGCAGGACGTGATGATCGAAGACGAGTACAAGGAGATGGTCGACATCATCCCCGTCTCGCACATCAGCGAAGTCCTCGACGTCGCCCTCGAAGGCGAACCCGAGAAGGACTCGCTCGTGGACCGCCTCAAGAGCATCACCGGCTCCGCCCTCAACAAGGGCCAGGGCGTCAAGGGGCCCTCCAGCCCCAGCCCGCAGTAACGCCGGATGACCGATTGGGCGGCGTTCGCAGGCTTCACCGGCCTCGTCCTCGCCGTCTTACTCTCTCTCGCGCACTTTTCTCGCGGCGTCCCGCACGCTGAGGGGACCGACTCCGACGCGCCCGTCGCTCCCGACGACGCCGACGACGCTGACTCCGACCCCGCGCTAAACACCCGAGTCGATACGCCGGACGACTCCGCTTCGCGCCCCACCGAACCGACTGATTCCGACGAGTCGGCTCCCCCCGACACCGTCTCGCTGGCTTCTTTTTCGGGCGATTCGACCGACGCGTCGCCGCGACCCGAGTCACCGACGCTCGCTGAGGGCGACGTTGCGGACGACGCCGACCCCGACGCGAAAGCCGGTTCTGAACCCGACTCCGGCCGGGCGACCCCGCACGGCGTCACCGCGGCCCCCGTCTCAGCCGTCTCGGAGCGCTCGCCGTCCGCCGAGGACCTCCCGCCGCATCTCCTGCTCGCCAACGTCGCGCTCTCACAGGCGTTCCTCGGTGGCTTTCTCGGTCTCGGCGCGTGGTACGCCGGTGTGCCGGCCGCGGCGCTCGGGCTCTCCGTCACCGACCTCCCGACGAAGCTCGCTATCGGCGTCGGGCTCGGCATCGCGCTCTACGGGGCCAACCGGGTCGGCTCGACGGTCAGCGAGCGATTCGGCATCGAGCCCGACGAGGCGGTCCGCGAGTCGCTGACGCCGCGGACGACCGCGGGCTGGGTGTTCCTGTTCGCGGTCGCACTCCCCCTCATCGCCGGCTTCGAGGAACTGCTGTTTCGGGGGGCGCTCGTCGGTGCGGTCGCCGCCGGCTTCGACGTGTCGCCGTGGTTCTTAGCGGCCGTGTCGTCGGCCGCCTTCGGCGCGGGTCACGGCGCGCAGGGCCGACTCGGTATCATCGTCACCGGCCTCCTCGGGTTCGTCCTCGCGGCGGCGTTCGTCCTCACCGAGAGCCTGCTGGTCGTGGTCGTCGCCCACTACCTCGTGAACGCGCTGGAGTTCGCGGGCTACGAACTGTTCGGCTGGTAGCGGGCGTCGGACGCGCCGCCGAGCCCCGCCGAACCGCTCGCCGTCACGGCCGCGACGCGGGGATGCGTTCAAGTGTCCGCATCACGCGTAGCCAGTATGGATATCGATACGCGGCAGTTGACGCAGGCGGGGCTTATCGGCTATCTGGCGCTCGTCGTCGCGGCGTTCGCCACGGGGAACCCGACGCTCCGGCTCGCGGCCGACGCCGCCTTCGGACTGACGGCGGTTCTTCTTGGCGTCGTCACGCTTCGGATTCCGGTCGACAGCCGACTCAAGTACGTCGCCGGCGGCGGGTTCGTCCTCGCCGGCCTCTCGCAGTTCGCCGAACTCGCGACCGGTGTCGGGTCTGTCGGCCTCGCGAGCACGCTGTTCCTCCTCGGCGGTCTGCTCGGCTATCTCGCGCTCCGCCGGGAGACCGACGCGATACCCTTCTGAGCTCGGGGCTGTGACGGCGGTGACGGAGACGTGAAGACTACGACGGTGACGGCGACCGCGACGACTGAAAACTAGATTCCTTCCGACTTCCGAAGCGCCTCGACTACGTCGTCGGGCGCGGCGCTCGGGCCGTCTTTCACGCGGTGATCTGGGACGACGACCGGAACCGGGTTCGCCGCGAGCGCCTCGCGGACGATGCGCTTGGAGTCGTCGCCTTCGGGGTCGAGCCCGGACATGCGGACGAGCAGAGCCACGTCGACGGTGTCTCCCTGTGGGACGTTGCGAAGCGACTCCAGCACGCTCCGCTGGTCGGTCGGGACGGTCAGACCGATAGGGACCGACGAAAGGTCCGTCTGCCCCCGGTCGATAGCGGCCAACACGGCGTCGAGATGCTCGTGGTCCGACTCGGCGTCCGCCGGCAGCGAGTCCGGAAACGAGACGTTGATGACCTTTCCGCTGACCACGCCGACCTGAACCGGGCGGCCGAGCGTGGACGATTCGCGCGCGTAGATTCCCGAGACGGGCATACGTTCGGCTCCCGTCGCCGGACGCTTGACCCTTCCGGCGACGGCGTGGGGTTCGTCCCCTTCGACGGTGCGCTCTCGCCCGCGCGCACGCGAGAGACGGTGAGTGTCCCCGCCGGCGCAAGTCTTATGTACAGATACGTGCGTTAGTGTACATCAATGAACGCTAGTGGAGACGAATTAGCTCCCGACGTGCGCGCCATCTTGGAGGCCGCGCGGGAGCGACCCGGTGGGGAGACGCGCGTGTCGGTCGACGCGCGGTCGTTCCCCGAGGCCGTGGCCGAAACGGAGGCCGCGGGCCGGGTCCCGGTCATCGCCGAGGTGAAGCCCACGAGTCCGACGACCGAGGGCGTCCGCGAGGACGACCCGGTTGAACTGGCCCGCGAGATGGTCGCCGGCGGCGCGACGGCGCTGTCGGTCCTCACCGAACCCGAGCACTTCGGCGGCTCGGCCGAGTCGCTGCGGCGCATCCGCGAGGCCGTCGACGTGCCCGTCCTCCGCAAGGACTTCATCATGAACGAGGCCCAACTGGACGTCGTCGAGTCCGACCTCGTGCTCCTCATCGCGCGGTTCGTCGGCGAGGGCCTCCCGGACCTCGTCGAGGCGGCTCGCGACCGCGGCTTCCAGCCGCTCGTAGAGGTCCACACGCGCGAGGAACTCACGGCGGCGCTCGCGGCCGGAGCCGACATCGTCGGCATCAACAACCGCGACCTCGGGAAACTCGAAGTCGACCTCGGCACGTTCGAGGCACTCGCGCCGGAAGCGCCCGAGGACGTGCTCCTCGTGGCCGAAAGCGGCGTGAAGTCGGTCGAAGACGCGCAGCGGATGCGCGAGGCCGGTGCCGACGCCCTCCTCGTCGGGACGGCTATCATGGACGGCGACGTGCGACAGAACACGGAGACACTCACCACACAATGAGCGCAGACGGCAAATTCGGCAACTACGGCGGACAGTACGTTCCCGAGGCCCTCATGCCGGCCATCGAGGAACTGACCGACGCGTACGAGCGGTACGTCCTCGACAACGAAGATGGGTTCATGGACGACTTCCGCGCGCGACTGCGGGACTTCGGCGGGCGGCCGACGCCCCTCCAGCGCGCGGACCGACTCTCCGAGCGCTACAACCGCGAAATCTACCTCAAGCGCGAGGACCTCGTCCACGGCGGCGCGCACAAGCTCAACAACGCCCTCGGACAGGTCTTGCTGGCGAAGTACATGGGCAAAGAGCGCATTATCGCCGAGACCGGCGCGGGCCAGCACGGCACCGCCACGGCGATGGCCTGCGCCCACCTCGATATGCCCTGCGAGATTTACATGGGCGAACGCGACATCAACCGCCAGCGCCCCAACGTCTTCCGGATGAAGCTCAACGGCTCCGAGGTGAACCCCGTCACTGTCGGCCGCGGCACGCTCAAGGAGGCTATCTCCGAGACGATGCGCGACTGGGCGACTAACGTCGAAGACACCCACTACGTCATCGGCTCCGTCGTCGGCCCGCACCCGTTCCCGAGCATGGTTCGGGACTTCCAGTCGGTCATCTCCGAGGAGGCCCGCACGCAGGCCAGAGAGAAGCTGGGTCGGCTCCCGGACGCCGTCGTCGCCTGCGCGGGCGGCGGTTCGAACACGATGGGCGCGTTCGCCGAGTTCGTCGACGACGAGGAGACCGCGCTCTACGCCGTCGAGGCCGGCGGCTCGACGCTCGAAGTGGACGAGGAAGCCGGCGTCGCACCCAACTCGGCGTCGCTCACGACCGGGTCGGAGGGTATTCTCCACGGCGCTCGCACCCGACTCTTACAGGACCGCGACGGCCAGATTATGGAGTCACACTCGGTGTCGTCCGGGCTCGACTACGCCGGTGTCGGCCCCGAACTTGCGTACCTCGTGGACACCGGTCGCGTCACCGCCGTCAACGTCGACGACGACGAGGCGCTGACCGCGTTCCACCGGCTCTCGCAGATGGAAGGTATCATCCCCGCACTGGAGTCGGCCCACGCGTTCGGCTATCTCGAATCGGTCGCCGGCCCCGATGCGCCCGACTCCGAGGAAGCGAACGACCTCGGCGAGTACGTCGTGGTCAACGTCTCCGGCCGCGGCGACAAAGACCTCGAATCGGCCATCGAGGAGACCTACGAGCGTGACATCGACATCGCGCCGAACATGGACGAGTTCACGGGGGGCCTGTGATGTCGCTCGAAGACGCCTTCGCCGACGGGCCGGCGTTCATCCCGTACCTCGCCGCCGGCGACCCCGACTACGAGTCCTCGCTCGAATACGTCGAGGCGCTCGAACGCGGCGGCGCGGATATCATCGAACTCGGGCTTCCGTTCTCGGAGCCCATCGCCGAGGGGCCGACCATCCAGAACGCGGTGGTTCGGTCGCTCGAAGGCGGCATGACGCCGACGCGCTTTTTCGAGTTCGTTGAGGACCTCGACGTGTCGGTGCCGCTGGTCTGTATGACCTACTACAACCTCATCTACCGCTATGGCGAGGAGAGCGAGGCGCAACGCGCCTCGAATACGAGCGGTGAAGCCGTAAGTAACGGCCCGCGGCCGTTCGTCGAGAAGGCGGCCGAGGTCGGCATCGAGGGCTTCGTCGTCCCCGACCTGCCGGCCGAGGAGGCCGGCCCGCTTCGTGAGGCCTGCGACGAGTTCGGCCTCGACCTCGTCTTCATCGTCGCGCCGACGACCCGCGGCGAGCGCCTCGACCGCATGATGGAACAGGTCTCGGGCTACGTCTACGTGCAGGCGCGCCTCGGCACGACGGGCGCGCAGTCGAGCGTCTCCGACCAGACCGGCTCGTCGCTCGAACGACTCGCCGACTACGACGTGCCCAAGGCGGTCGGCTTCGGTATCAGCAGCGGCGACCACGCGGAGCGCATCGTCGCGAGCGGCGCTGACGGCATCATCGTCGGCAGCGCGCTCGTGGACATCGTTGCCGACGGACACGACAACGGCGACGACGCCGAGACGGTTGCCGACCGCCTCGAAACGCTCGCCCGCGAGCTGAAAGACGGTGCGGTGGCGGGCGCGTCGCAACGCCCACCGCATCCGGAACGCACATAACTGCTCTGCCACCCTTTCTCATACATGAACACAGACATCGGACTCTCCGCACGACTCGAACGCATCTCCACAGACGGGCGATACCTCATCGTCCCGATGGACCACGGCATCACCCTCGGCCCGGTCACGGGCCTCGTCGACATCGAATCCACCATCGACAGCATCACCCGCGGCGGCGCGGACGCCGTCCTCACGCACAAGGGCACCGCCCCGCGCGTCCACCCGAACAAGAACGGCAAAGGCTACATCGTCCACGTAAACGGGTCGACCGTCATCGGCCCCGACGAAAACGACAAGCGACTCACCGGCACCGTCGAAGACGCCCTCCGCGTCGGTGCTGACGCCGTCTCCTTCCACATTAACGTCGGCTCGAACTACGAGCCCGACCAGATGACCCAACTCGCCGACCTCTGTTCCCGCGCCGCCGACTTCGGCGTGCCCGTCCTCGCGATGTCGTACGCCCGCGGCCCCGGCATCGACGAACAGGACCCCGAGGCGCTCGCCCACGCCGTCCGCCTCGCCGAGGAAGTCGGTGCCGACGTGGTGAAGACTGCCTACAGCGGTGACGCCGACTCCTTCGGCCGCGTCGTCGAGGCCACGCGCCTGCCGGTCGTCATCGCCGGCGGCAGTCGCGGTACCGACCGCGAGACGGTCGAGATGGTCCGCGGGACGATGGACGCCGGCGCGGCCGGCGTCTCGATGGGCCGTTCCATCTTCCAACACGAGAACCCCGAGGCCATCACCCGCGCCGTGAGCGCCGTCATCCACGACGACGCCGACGCCGATACGGCCCTCGAACGCGCCGGACTCGGCATCGAAGCGTAACGCGACACGCGGCTCCGGCTTTCCGACGACGTTTCCGTTTTCTCGACATCTCCAGCCTACAGATAGATACCCGCTGAGCGCGAACTTCGAGCATGCACGTCACGATGTGGGAGTTCGCAGTCGACGTGGACGAACGACTCCTCGGGTGTTCTCCCGAGTTACTTCGCGAACAACTCGCCGAGTACGAACGCGGGGAGCGCCGCGAGTTCGACGTGGACGTGCGATTTCCCGACTCCTTTACCGGCGACGTGATGCGCGTGATGGCGTCGATTCCGTACGGCGAGACGCGCACCTACGGCGAAGTCGCGGCCGAACTCGACAGTCACGCGGTCGCCGTCGGACAGGCCTGCGGGCGGAATCCGGTCCCGCTCGTCGTCCCGTGCCACCGCGTCGTCGGCGCGGACTCCCTCGGCGGCTTCTCCGCCGCCGGCGGCGTCGACCTGAAGCGCACACTCCTCGACCACGAGTGCGGCGCGGTCCAGACGGGGCTGGACGCGTTTTGACTGATTTAATATCGCCATAATTAGTTTATCAGCTCTCGATTCGGCTGAGAGACGCCCGCGCGAGACTGTCGGTGTTTTTCGACGACTCGGCTGGACCACACACTCGGCTCTCCGCCTGACTCTCCGCTCGCCGAGTGGTCCGTGGGATTCGAACTTCGCGTTCGATTCGCCCGTCGGTCTGCGTCGGTGACAGCGTGCCGCCTCCCGAAACGCAACCTGAGCCATCGACCCGCTGCGTCGATGATGGCTGACGGCCGTGGGGTCTTTCCCACCGCTACCCGGAGTTTCGTTCGGGATAGCGGGCGGTGCGTGTTGGTTTCCGACTGATTTTGTATCTGAGTCACCCTCGACAGCCCGGACGAACTCGTCTTCCGAACCCGTCGGAGGGTCAGGCTCACAGTCGATCCCGGGTCGCGCAGTTGATTCGTCTCTCGGCTGAACGCCGCGACTGACCCGACTTGATGCGGGACTTCTCTCCGAACTGCGTCTCAACACGTCCTATCAGAGCGCCGTTTTTCCGACCCAACTGTCCCAAGCGTAGTCCTCGACCCGACCGCGAGATTGTTCGCGAACTCGGCCGTAACCACCTGCTCTACGAACTGTTTTCCGGACCCAAAGCCCGCTTCGACTCGCGTCAGCGCGTTCAAATCGGTCGTTCAACCCCGCATTTCGACCCGGGCCCTACAAATAAATCACATAGTGCGATATAGAATTGGATTACCCTGGCCTCACCGTCCCGGCGCGACCCGTTCGCCGTCCGTTGATTCATTCGCCACGTTCAAGCCCACCCACCGAGTGAAGTCGATAATGACACGAAGCGTCTGGCTCAAAGCCGACGACGCGGTCGGCGACTGGGAGACGCGGAAGCGACGCATCACGGCCGGACTGGAAGCCGGCGTCGACTGGGTTCTCGTCGACGAGGCCGACGTCGAGAAGGTCCGCGAACTCGGCGACGTCAACATCGCCGCGTTCCGGACCGACGCAGACGTCCACGTGATGGAAGCGGAAGAAGACGACGCGGACCCCGAGGCGCTCGCCGACGCCTACATCGTCGGCAAGGACGGCGAGGGCGACGCGACCGTCGAACTCCCCTCCGATTTCTCCGGTTCTGCCGACCTGACGACGCTCCGCCGCGGCGACGACCTCGCAAACGGGTCGTACGTCCGAATCCTCAGCAAGGACTACGAGGCGTTCGCCGAGGAGGCCGCCCGAGACGGCGACTACACCATCGTCATCGGCGAGGACTGGACCATCATCCCGCTGGAGAACCTCATCGCCCGCATCGGCGACGAGACCGACCTCATCGCAGGCGTCACGACCGCCGAAGAGGCCAAGACCGCCTTCGAGACGCTCGAACTCGGCTCCGACGGCGTCCTCCTCGACAGCGACGACCCCGACGAGATTCGAAAGACCGTCGAGGTCCGCGACGAGGCCGAACGCGAGTCGCTCGACCTCGTCTGGGCCGAGGTCACGGAGGTCGAACGCACGGGTATGGCCGACCGCGTCTGTGTCGACACGGGCACCATCATGGACCACGACGAGGGGATGCTCGTCGGCTCGATGGCTCGCGGCCTTTTCTTTGTCCACGCCGAGACGGCGAAGTCCCCGTACGTCGCGTCTCGGCCGTTCAGAGTCAACGCCGGCGCGGTCCACGCCTACGCGCGGACCCCCGACGGCGGCACGGTCTATCTCTCCGAACTCGAAAGCGGTGACGAGGTGCAACTCATCGACACGAACGGGAACACCCGCGAGGCCATCGTCGGGCGCGTGAAGATAGAAAAGCGACCGATGTTCCGCATCTCCGCCGACTACGAGGGCGATCGCGTCACTACGCTCCTGCAGAACGCCGAGACAATCAAGGTCCACACCCGCGAGGGTCGCACGGCGGTCACGGACCTCGAACCCGGCGACGAGATGCTCATCTACTACGAGGACACGGCTCGCCACTTCGGCGAGGCCGTCGAAGAGAGCATCATCGAGAAGTAATCCCGGAGAACCGTTTTTTCGAGGCGGGCAGCCGGCCGGAGCGCGTTATTCTTCGACCGTGTACCATTCGAGTTCCGTCGCACACCACGGACAGAAGTCGAGGTTCCGGTCGAGTTCGCCGCCACAGATCGGGCAGGTCGGCTCGCCGTTCGCGTTGCGGCCGCGGGGGCGAATCCCGACGCGGTAGGCGTCAAGCGCGCTCAGGAACAGCAGTCCGAGGACGGGAATCAGCACCTCTCTCGGAACCGAGTCCACGGTCACGGTCGCCGGGTCGGCGAACGTCGAGAGCAACACCAGCCCCGCGCCGACGACGAAGGTGAACCACGCAATCGCGCGTCGCCACTCGCGGAGGTAGACGTGGCCCGCCCCGGCGATTCCGAGCGAGGCACCAACCACGCCGACGAGGGCAGCGACGAACGCGCGACGACGAGCATCGGGCATCGTTCGTTGGCGTCGTCGTCCGCGCTCTTAAACGTCTGGATTGTCGGACAGTCTGTCAAGCGGTACGAAGCCTGATAGTACGCGTTCGAACGCCCCGGATTCGACCGTTTCGAGGTTAGTCAGTCGTCTGCGCGTCTTCCGAAGTCGGCGGCGTCCCCGCGGCGCTGGCGGCCCCGCCCTCATCGTGCGGTTCGTGTTCGACGACGAACTCGCGGTCCGCGCCGTCGGCCGACGCCTCGACCGACGACACGCGGTACAGGCGGATGCGGCGCTCCTGTTTCGTCACGACCGGGAAGTCGTAGTGTTCGGCGTCGTGGCCGGGCCGCTCGTCGCGGTCGGCGACGAACTCCCGGTGGTCGTCGAGTCGACGTTCGACCTCCGCGCGCGAGCGTTCCGGGAGGTCGTCGAGCCGTGTTTCGAACCCGGAGACGAGGTCGGCGTCGAGGTCGTAGCCGACCGAGTTCCGCCCCGCGAGCATGGCCGCGAGCGTCGTGGTTCCGGTGCCGACGAAGGGGTCGAAGACGGTGTCGCCGTAGACGGAGTACATCCGAATCAGGCGCAGCGGAAGTTCGACGGGAAACGCCGCCGAGCGTTCTCTGTCGCCCGAATCGAGGCCCTGGCCGGTCCCGCCGAACTCCCAGAGGTCGGAAAACCAGCGGTTTCGCTCCTCCCAGAAGAAGGCGCTCTCGTAGCGCCGGTCGTCGCCCGGCGGGAACGACCGCGGGTCGCCCTTGCGGACCACCAGCACGTACTCGTGTTCGAGCGTGACGTAGGCGTTCGTCGGGAGCGTTCCCGACCCCATGAACTTCGTCAGGCGGTTCGTCGGCTTCCGCCAGATGGCGTCGGGAAGCGGCGTTAGCCCGCGCTCTCCGAGCGCGGTGAGCACGCGGGCGTGGTTGGGGTACTGGCGAAACGACCCGTCGAGGCTCCGGGTCGCGTCGCCGACGTTCACGCAGGCGACCCCGCCGGGGGCGAGCACGCGGGCCACCTCGTCCCAGACGGCGTCGAGCTGCTCGTGCATCGCCTCGAACGCGGTGTCGCCGTCGCCCGAATCGAGCGCCGCCGCGACGGCGTCGTCGCGTGCCGAAAACAGGTCGTCCCACATCTCTATCATGGGGTACGGCGGCGACGTGACGACGAGGTTCACGCTCTCGTCGGCGAGTCCGGTGTCGGCGGCGTCGCCCACCGTGAGGGCGTGAGTCGTGCGCATCGTACGGACGTGTTTCCCCCGAAACAAAACCCTTCGCCTCGGTGCGGAGCCGGTCGACCCCGCGTCGCGGTCCGCGCGGCTCGACGCTCAGGCCGGCCGCTTGCCGCGGCGAGCGCCGCCGCTGACGGGCAAATAACCGAAAACTGAGTCGCTTCGTCCGGCTCGAACCGTCGTCCGGCGCGGGCGGCGCGGGCGTCCGAATCGGTCCTCAGACGAGGCCGAGGTTCTCCTCGGCTTCGAGGAGCTCGTGGTAGCGGTTGCGGATGGTGACCTCGGAGATGTCGGCCACGTCGCTGACGGCGGCCTGCGTCGTCTTCTCGTTGGTGAGGAGAGCGGCGGCGTAGACGGCGGCGGCGGCGAGGCCGACCGGCGACTTGCCGGAGTGGA
>NZ_JAMYJY010000061.1:0-22823 GCF_024136985.1 Haloferax sp. AB510 | reverse complement strand
CGGGCCGACCTTCGCGCAGGGCGGCGGCCTCGGCGCGCCGGCGGACGAAGTGCTGGCGTACTTACGCGACTGAGCGAAGCCCCGCGGAGCGACCGAGACTGTGGCGTGCTGACGCCCGACGGACGACCGGCGGTTCAATCATCTTTTTCAATGATGGTCCGTACTCATCACCATGGAAACCGTAGGGTCTGCCACGGGTCTGACCGACGAGCAACGGGCCATCCGCGACGTGGTCCACGAGTTCGCCGTCGAGGAGATTCGCCCGACCGCCCGCGAGGCCGACGAGACGGAGACGTTCCCCGAGGACGTGTGGGACGGCCTCGCCGAACTCGACCTGACCGGCCTGACCGTCCCCGAGGAGTACGGCGGGTTCGGCGCCGACCGCGCCACCTACGCCATCGTCAACGAGGAGGTCGCCTACGGCCAACTCGCCGTCGCCACCGCGCTCTCGGTGCACTGTCTCGCCACCGAGTGCATCGCCGAGTTCGCTACCGAGGAGCAGAAAGAGACGTGGCTCCCCGAGATGGCCCGCGGCCGGCCGGTCGGCATGTTCGGCCTCTCCGAGCCGGACGCCGGGTCGAACCCCGCGGAGATGTCGACGGTCGCCCGACGAGAGGGCGACGAGTACGTCATCAACGGGAAAAAGCAGTGGATAACGAACGGCCAGCGCGGCGGCGTCTGCATCCTCTTCGCAAAGACCGACCCCGACGACCCCTCGTCGGTCACGCAGTTCCTCGTTCCGAAGGAGGCCGGCTACGAGGTCGGCAAGAAAGAGGAGAAACTCGGTCTCCGCGCGTCCGACACGACGGCGCTCCTCTTCGACGACGTTCGCATCCCGGCCGAAAACCGGCTTACTGAGGAGGGAAAGGGCCTCTCAGCCGCCTTCCGTATCCTGACCGGCGGCCGAATCGGCATCGCCTCGCAGGCCGTGGGACTCGCGCAGGCCGCGCTCGACGACGCCATCGACTACGCGAACGAGCGCGAGCAGTTCGATAAGCCCATCTCGAAGATTCAGGCGGTTCGCCACAAAATCGCCGACATGGGCACGCAGGTCCACGCCTCACGGATGCTCGTGCGCGAGGCCGCCCGCGTCGCTGACGCCGGCGACGACCCGCGGACCGCGGCGTCCATCGCGAAGTACTTCGCCAGCGAGGCCGCGGTCGACGTGACGAACGAGGCCGTGCAGGTCCACGGCGGCTACGGCTACACCACCGATTTCGACGTGGAACGCTACTACCGCGACTCGAAGATTACGACCATCTACGAGGGGACCAGCGAGATTCAAAAAGAGATTATCGCGCGGTCGCTCCTCGACTGAACGGGCGAGCAGGCCGCTTTTTCAGCCAGTCGAGTCGCTCACGGACTCCGGGCGAGCGTCGGGAGTCCTCGCTCGCGGACCACGTCGACGGCGGCGACACCCGCGAGAAGCAGACATCCGACGAGCGTTACCCACGCGCCGGCCGCCGAGACGAACGTCTCGTCCCACAACTGGATGAACCGCAGGACTGCGACAGTCCCGACGACGCCGACGACGAGTTCCGCGCGGCGGGAGCGCCGTCCGGCGAGCGCGGCCACGGAGAGCAGAACGACTGTCGGGAGGAGGACGATGCCGTGGACGAGTTCCAGCCCGCTTCCCATGCCGCCGTAGTAGATGGAGATAACCGGTCCCTCGTGGGCAGGGTCGACCTGTATCCACGGGAGGAAGACGCCGGCCGCGACGACGAGCGACGGGAGGACCGGGGCGAGGCGTTCGCGGAGCGGGAATGCCATACCGAAGGCGATGCCGGTGTTCCGTATAGGCCTTCTCCCGAAGCGTCTTTTCCCCAGGGTACCCTACTGCGGGCAATGACGCTCCCCGACCTCTCGGCGTTCGACGCCGTCGTTTACGACCTCGATGGGACAATCGTCCGACTCCGCGTCGACTGGGACGACGCCGCCAGCGACGCCGCGGCCGTCCTGCGGGACGCCGGCGTCGACGCCGACTCGCTGGACCTCTGGAAGATGCTCGACGCGGCCGACGAGGCGGGCGTCCGCGACGAACTGGAGCAGGAAATCGCGGCGCACGAGCGGGAGGGGGCGTGGGTATCCGACCGCCTCCCGCTCGCGGACCACCTCGCCGATGACGGCGTCCCCTCCGGCGTCTGCTCGCTCAACGCCGAGGACGCCTGCCGGGTCGCGCTCGACGTGCACGACCTTTCGGACCACGTCGACGCCGTCGTCGGCCGCGACACCGTGGCGACGCAGAAGCCCGACCCGGAGCCGTTGCTCACGACGCTCGAACGCATGGCGGTCGAGCCCGACTCAGCCGTGTTCGTCGGTGATTCCGCCCGCGACGAGGTGACCGCCGACCGCGCCGGCGTCGCCTTCAGATACGTCGACGGCAGCCCGTCGGGCGTCTGAGACGAGGCTCAAACGAACCGGAACTCGAAGACGAAGGGCGAACAGGCGGCACGTCCGCTCCGCCGGACGGCGTGCCGCGCTCCCGCGTCTTGCCCGGCGGCGATGCTCAACGCACGGGGGCGCTGGCCGCGGAATGCGTGATAAATCTCCGCACCGGCGCGGGCGTTAAGCCCGCCGAGTCCTACGCTCACCCATGGGATTCCCCGTTTCGTACTACTGTCCGCACTGCGGCGCGGTCGTCGAACTCGAACGCGACGGCTATCTGGCCGACAAGTCGGTGACGCCGTACCCGCTCGAAGGCTGGTCGTACGCCGAACCGACCGACGACTTCGAAGACGCCGAGGGCGTCCGGTTCTCCTGCGGCGAGAGCGACACGCCCGGCCTGTCGTGGACCGGGGACGTGGTCGACGCTGACGACGTGGAGAACCCCTCGCTGGCGTCACCGTGCGGCCGCGAGTTCTACCTCTCGTTCGTCAGATACGAGGACGGCCGCGAGGTCGAGGCGGTTCCCGAGAGCGACTACGTCGTCATCGGCGGGGGAGGGGCGTCCGGTCCGTCGGGCCCGCGAGGTCCGGACGCGGGGCCGCACGGTCCCAGCGGGTTCTGAACTTTCGGCGCGACTCGCGCACCACGAGCGCTCCGAGATGATGTCTTCGCGTCGTGCGAACGCGCGTCCCTCCGTATTCAATAGCTCACGCGTCGACTATCCACCATGGTTCCCATTCAGTCCATGTTCGGCCTCAGCGACGCGCTGTTCTTCGTCCCGTTCGTCGCCCTCGCCGTCGTCATCTTCGCGTTCGCCGGCGCGGTGGTCTACCTCGAACACAGAAAGGAGATGGCGCTCATCGAGCGCGGCCAGTACGACGAAGCCAGCCGCGACTCGCGGGCGTGGATTCTCGGCGGCGGCCTGCTCGTCCTCGCGCTCGGCCTCGGAAGCGTCGTCTCAGCGCTCCTCTCCGGCGGCGCGGTCGGCGACGGCGTGACCGCGGTGTTCGTCGGTCTCGCGGCGCTCGCGTACTATTTCTACAAGCGCCGCGCGGTCGGGACGACCGTCGCCTGAGCCGCGAAAATCGGTCGGGAACTCAGCCCTTGATGTTGCAGACGGGGAACGTCCGCGCGACCTTGTCGCCGATGCCCAACTCGTCGGAGACGCGGACGACCTCGTCCACGTCCTTGTAGACACCCGGTGCCTCCTCGGCGACCGTCGCGCCCGACTGGGCCTTCACGTATATCTTCTCCTGCTCGCGGAGTTCGTCCTGCACTGTCTCGCCCCAGTATTCCTGTTTCGCCTTGGTTCGGCTCATGAGCGGCCCGCGCCGTGGGCCGTCGAGCCGAAGGTGAGGTCGAGCGACTGGTCGCCGCCGCGGAGGACGTAGCTCCCCGCGCCCATGCTGCCGGGGATGATGACCGGCTGGCCCACGTCGGCGTAGGCGGGCGGCAGTTCGGGTCGCCCCGCGGGGAACGCCCGCGTCGCGCCCTTCCGGTGGACGTAGAGTTCGCGCTCCTCGCGCTCGACGGCGTCGCCGTCTCGCACAGGTTGCCCCTCCGGGCCGACCCCGACTTCATGAACCTCCTTCTTGGCGATGTTGTGCGCCACGTCGTACAGCAGGCGCATCTCCATGTCGCGCCAGTCGCGGTCGAACACGTCGACGAACACCTCGCGCGTGCGGTGCATGATGAGCTGTCGGTTCACCCACGCGAAGTTGATGGCGGCGCACATCGCGCCGTAGTACTCCTCCGCGAGCTCGGAGCCGGCGGGCGCGGCCGCGAGTTCCTTGTCCGGCAAGTCGTCGAGCAGGTCCTTGTGTTCCTTCTCGATGCGCCGGAGGTAGTCGGTGCAGGTCTGGTGGCCGAGCCCGCGGGAGCCACAGTGGATGAGGACGACGATTTGGTCGGCTTCGAGGCCGAACGACTCGGCCACGTCCTCGCGGTAGACGTCCGTGACGCGCTGGACTTCGAGGAAGTGGTTCCCGGAGCTGAGACTGCCGATTTGGTTGCGGCCGCGGTCCTTCGCCTTCTGGGAGACGAACTCGGGGCGGGCGTCGTCGCGGAAGCCTTCGTCCTCGCAGTGGGCGAGGTCGTCGTCCGTGGCGTAGCCGGCGTCGACCGCCCACTGCATCCCGCGGGCGAGGATGTCCTCGATAGTCTCGGCGTCGCCCTTGACGACGCCGCCGCCGCCGAGGCCCGAGGGGACGGCCTCGAACAGGGCGTCGACGAGTTCCTCCTCGTGGCCCTGGAGGTCCTCGTAGGTGAGGTTCGTCGTCATCATGCGGACGCCGCAGTTGATGTCGTAGCCGACCGCGCCGGGCGAGATACAGCCGTCTGTGGTGTCGGTCGCGCCGACGCCGCCGACGGGGAAGCCGTAGCCTTGGTGGCCGTCGGGCATGCAGATGGCGTGTTTGGTGATACCCGGCAGGTGCGTCGCGTTCCGCAGCTGTTCGAGCGTCTTGTCGTCGCCGATGTGGTCGAGCAGCGCCTCGGAGGCCAGCACCCGCGCGGGGGCGTTCATCTCGCCCTCCTGCGGAATCTCCCAGACGTGCTCGCGAACCCGTCGCAGTTCGATGTCACCGAACTCGCGCGTTTCCATACCGGGACAATCAACGCGGCGACTCAATAGGATTCCGTCACGCCGCGAGCGTTCGCGGCGCGCCGCGCGACCGTCGGTAACGACGACTCACACGTCGAAGACGACGTACGCCTCCCAGCCGGCGTCGGTTTCCGCCAGTCGCATCTCGGAGTAGGTGACGGCCTTCACGTCGCGGGCGTCCACGTCGGCGAAGGGGACGCCGCGCGCGGACGCCTCGACGACCCACTCGTCGCCCTCCCGCCGGACGGTCGCCTCGTGGGCCGCGGGGAGGACGCCGCGCACGTCGCGCTCGTAGATGAGTTGGTCGAGGTAGTCGAACAACAGCGCCTCGCGGCCCTCCGCGCGGACGGCGAACGAAAAGCGGTCGCCCGTCTCGGCGGGGTCGTCGCACATCGCGGCGGTGAGTCCGTCGGCGACGGCGGCGAAGACGGCACCGAGGCTCTCGCCGTCGGCCTCGACGGCCACGTCGGCGGTGTGGTCGCGGAGCGTGAATCCCATATCCGAGGGAGGGACGCCGCCGACCCTCGTCCTTTCGGTCGGCGACGGGTGCGCGTCTCGACCCCCCGCGTTCGCGCACCGTTCGTGTCGGTGAGCTATCCGGTTCACCGACGGCGACTTCGGTCGGACCTGCAAACGGACGGTGGAGTTATATTCTCGCTCCGGCTACGACGGGACGTGAGCGTCAACGTGGAGATGCGGGTCGACGCCCCCGGCCAGCGCGAGTACGCCGAGGAGGCGTGGGACCTGAAAGAGCGGATTCGGGTCGAGGAGGGGCTCCTGAAACAGCGCCGGGGCTTCTTCATGGACGCCTACCGCCGGTCGAACACGTATCTCCTCTACGAGAACGACGCGCTCGTCGCGTTCGCCTCCACCCGGCGCGACGGCTACATCCTCTTTCTCGCGGTCTCGCCCGACGCCCGCGGCGAGGGCTACGGCAAGCGCCTCGTCGCCGAGGTCGCGAGGGAGCATCCGGTCGTGACCTGTCACGCCCGGACGACGAACACGAACGCCCTCGACTTCTACGAGCGGATGGGTTTCGAGGTCCGCCGCCGCATCGACAACTACTACGAGGACGGCGGGGCCGCCTTCTACCTCAGACTCGGCGAGGAAGCCGGCCTCAGAGAGAAGCTCTCGGAGTTCCTCCGCCGGTAACCGACCGACATCGGCGCATTCGACACAAATTCGAGAGCCGTGAGGCCGCAGTCACCCTCATTGCGTGTATCCTTAATTTTTATTCACTTCCTAGTATATATGGTTGATATGTACATCGGAGTACTCACCGTCCCGCTCGGAGACGAACCCCTCGACGACGCGCTCGACTATCTGTCCGGTATCGGCGTCGACGGCGTCGAACTCGCCGTCGGCGGCTGGCCCGGCGAGGACCACGTCGACCGAAGCGCCGTCCTCGCGGACGACGACGCGCAGGCCGACCTCCTCGATTCGGTCGAGAGCCGAGACCTGCAAATCAGCGCGCTCGCGACGCACAACAACCCGCTACACCCCGTCGAGGAGACGGCCGCTGAGGCCGACACCGAACTCCGCGAGGCCATCGAACTCGCGGACGCCCTCGACGTGAACACCGTCACCTGTTTCTCGGGGCTCCCCGCCGGTGGCCCGAACGACGAGGTACCGAACTGGATTACCGCGCCGTGGCCGACCGAGCACGCCGACGCCCACGACTACCAGTGGGAGGTCGCCGTCGACTACTGGTCCGAGCTCGCCGCGTTCGCCGACGACCACGGCGTCGACATCGCCATCGAGATGCACCCGAACATGCTCGTCTACGAACCGACGGGCATGCTGAAACTCCGCGAGGCGACGAACGAGCGCATCGGCGCGAACTTCGACCCCTCGCACCTCTACTGGCAGGACATCTCCATCACCGACGCGATTCGGTTCCTTGGCGAGGAGGACGCCATCCACCACTTCCACGCGAAGGACACGAAAGTGTACGAGTCCGAGTCCCGCATCAAGGGCGTCCTCGACACGACCTCCTACGCGGACACCGCCGACCGCTCGTGGCTGTTCCGCTCTATCGGCTACGGCCACGACGAGGGCCACTGGAAGGACGTGGTCTCGACGCTCCGGATGGTCGGCTACGAGGGCGCGCTCTCCATCGAACACGAAGACGCGCTCACGTCGTCCAAGGAAGGGCTCGAAAAGGCCGTCGACGTGCTCTCGCGCGCCGTCTTCGAGACCCAACCCGGCGAAGCCTACTGGGCGGAGTAATCCATGACTGACAAACTCTCCGTCGGCGTCCTCGGCTACCGCTTCAGGCCCACCTTTTTCCGGTTCGGGGCCGCTCCGCGACCCGCCCACCGCAAAAATCTGGACCAAAAAATGCCGCGAGACTCGGCCTCCGGCCTCGCTCGCGGTACTGCATCGGTCACGGAGGTCGCACAATGACTGAACCACTCTCAGTCGGTGTCCTTGGCTACCGATTCATGGGGAAGGCGCACTCCAACGCGCTCGCCCGCCTGCCGATGTTCTTCCCCGACGCGCCCGACGTGGAGCGCTCCGTCATCGTCGGCCGCAACGAGGAGGCGCTCGCCGACGCCGCCGACCGCTTCGGCTTCGAATCGACCGCGACCGACTGGCGCGACGTGGTCGACGACGTGGACGTGTTCTACAACCTCGGCCCGAACCACCTCCACGCCGAACCGTCCATCGCCGCGCTCGAAGCCGGTGCCAGCGTCTTCTGCGAGAAGCCGCTCGCGCCGACGCTCGACCGGGCCGAGGCGATGCGCGACGCCGCCCGCGCGGCCGACGGCGTCGCCGGCTGTGCGTTCAACTACCGCTTCGTCCCCGCGATTCGGTACGCGAAGGGACTCATCGAGGACGGGGAACTCGGCGAGATTCGACACGTCCGCGGGCGCTACCTGCAGGACTGGCTCGTCGACCCCGAAGCGCCGTGGTCGTGGCGGAACGACGCGGAACTCGCCGGCTCCGGCGCGCTCGGCGACCTCGGCGCGCACACGGTCGACCTCGCGCGCTTCCTCGTCCGCGACGCCGCGGGCGACATCGAACGCATCTCCGGTCACCTCCAGACGTTCGTCGACGAGCGGCCCGTCCCCGGCGGGGACGAGTACAAGCCCGTGACCGTCGACGACGCCTACACCGCGCAGGCCGAGTTCGGAAACGGTGCGGTCGGGAACTTCGAGGCCTCGCGCTTCGCCGACGGCCACAAGAACGACCACACCATCGAGATTCACGGCTCCGAGGGGAGCCTGCAGTTCTCGCTCGAACGCCTCAACGAACTGGAGATCAAAACCGGCGACGCCCGCGGCTACGAGACGGTGCTCGTCACCGACGAGGACGACCCCTACCTCGACCACTGGTGGCCGCCGGGCCACGTCCTCGGGTGGGAACACACCTTCGTCCACGAGAACTACGAGTTCCTGTCGGCGGTCGCCGAGGGCGGCGAGTTCTCCCCCTCGTTCGAGGACGCCTACGAGGTCCAGGAGGTACTCGACGCCATCGAGCGCTCCGACGAGACCGGCGAGTGGGTTAGCCTCGGCTGACAGCGTCGAAGCGACGAAAACCGAACGGACCGCGGGCGGGTCGCCGCCCGCTCAGAACTCGATGACGCCCTCGTCGGTGATGACCTCGTCGATGAGGTCGACCGGCGTGGCGTCGTAGGCGGGGTTCTCCAGTTCGATGCCCTCGACGGGTTCGAGCATGACCTCGCTGGGCGAGCGAATCTCGTTTTCGAAGCGGAAGCCGCCGTCGACGACCTTCGCGCTCGAGCCGACGACCGTGACCGGCACGCCGACCTCGTTGGCGGCGGCGACGAGCGGGAACGTCCCGATGCGGTTGTAGAGCGTCTCCTCGACGATGCAGTCCATGCCGATGATGACGCGGTCGCACTTCGGGAGGAACATCCCCGACGCGCCGTCGACCATCAGGTGCGGTTCGACCTCGTCGATGGCGGCGAGTTCGCGCGCGAACTTCCGGCCGAGGAAGCGCGGGCGGGCCTCCGTCACGTAGGCGGTGAGCTCCGCGCCGTCGGCGACGGCGAGTTCGACGGCCTCCATGACCGTCGAGGAGTAGTCGTGGGTGAGGAACGTCTGGCCGTCCTCGATGGTCGCGGCCGCCTCCTGGGCCGCGCGGCGCTTGCCCGTCTCGACGGTCTCGACCACGCGGTCGATGGTAGCGAGAGTGAGTTCCCGCGCCTCGTCGAGGTCGTCGACCTCGCCTTGGACGCTGTGAAGCACGTCCTGCAGGGCGTTGTACAACGACGCGTGCGACGGGTTCGCCCGCTTGAGCGCGCCGACGTTGCGTTCGAGGTCGCGTTCGAACTCCTCGACGGTCGCGTAGTTGCGCTCGGTCAGCTCCGCGAGCGCCCGCGTGGCCTTGACGGCGACGACCGAGGAGCTGTGCGTCTGCATCTCGCGAATCTCCTCGATGGTCTCGTCTATCATACGAGAACGTCGCCGTATCGTGTGAAAGAGTTTCCGGGAGCGAGCGCCGCCGCGGTCGCGGACGCGGACCTCGGACGGGGCTCTACTCGGCTCAGTTCTCCGCGTCGATGTCGGTGTCTAACTCCGCTTCGGGGGGCGTCCCGCCGTCGCCCGCGTTGGTCCGCTTGGCGTAGATGAACAGGGCGACGGCGGTCACGAACCAGATGACTGCGCCGACCCGAATCGCGAACTCGGCGCGCGCGCCCCACGTCTGGAGTCCGGCGTTCACGGAGAGGACCGCGACGATGGGCGACCCGACGAGAATCGTCGTGACGAAGGTCATCTGCATGACCCACCCGTAATCGACGCCGTCCGGATTCGAGCGCTCGACTGGTTGCACGTGTGGCACTATCACGGCGGCGGCTAATGCGTGCCGGTTCGCGCTCGCGACGTGCCTCCGACGGCCCGGTGCGGCTCGTCGCTCAGCAGGCGGCGCTTTTGGCGGTCGGCTCGGTCGGAACCTCGTAGTCGACGAGGACGCTCGACGACCCGTCCTCGTGTTCGATGACGACCCGGTAGCGCTGTCCCGCCTCACAGATGGGCTTCAGCGCGCTGTCGGTGCCGGCACCGTCTATGTGGGCGTACTCGCCCGCGGGACCGACCGTCTCGCCGCCGGTCCACACGTCCTCCCACGCGATGCGGTTGTTGGCGTCGTCGACGACGAACACCTGACTGCCGTCTTCGATGCTACCGAACTCGTGGGTGATGTTGATGTACGCGCCGTTCGCGCCGTTGCCCGGCCCGGACGGGTGGTAGTCCACGTCGAACGACACCTGCGGTTGGGGCTCGGAGAGCACGTCTTCGAACCCCATCACCATCACGCCGACCATCGCGGCGAGGAGGACGACGATGACGACGAGGAGCGAGACGCCGACGACCGGCGAGATGCCGCGGGCCGAGCGGCGTCCGGAGGGGGACAAAGCGGGCATGCGTCGTTCGCACGGGCGCGTTCCCCGGAGTAAAGTGTTACTTCGGGGGCGGGTCGGGAAACCCGGGCGCGCCGGCCGACCCTCCGGCGGTGCTCGGGGGCTGGCTGATAAGGCTGATAACCCGGACGCGCGAACGGCACGCATGGTCACGGTACGGTCCATTCGGGCGAAGGCTGGTAGCGAGCCCATCACGATGCTCACGGCGTACGACGCGCCGACCGCGAGCGTCGTCGACGAGGCGGGTATCGACATCATCCTCGTCGGGGACAGTATGGGCAACACGGCGCTCGGCTACGACTCGACGCTCCCGGTGACCGTCGAGGACGTGGTGAGCAGAACCGCCGCGGTGGCGCGCGCGACTGACGACGCCCTCGTCGTCGCCGACATGCCGTTTCTCTCTGTCGGCGTGGACGAGGCGTCGAGCGTCGAACACTGCGGCCGGATGCTCAAGGAGGCGGACGCCGACGCGGTCAAACTGGAGTGCGGCCCCCACACCGTCGAGTTGACCGAACACCTCGTCCGACTCGGCATCCCTGTGATGGCCCATCTCGGTCTGACCCCCCAGCGCGTCAAGGAGGTTGGCTACGGCAGGCAGGGGACGGACCGCGACGACGCACAGGAGATTCTCGACCTCGCGAAGGGCCACGCCGACGCGGGCGCGTTCTCGCTCGTCCTCGAACACGTCCCGGCGAACCTCGCAAAACAGGTCACAGAGGCCATCGACATCCCGACTATCGGCATCGGCGCGGGCCCCGACTGCGACGGGCAGGTGCTCGTCGTCGACGACGTGGTCGGGATGAGCGACCGCACGCCGCCCTTCGCGGCCCAGTTCGGTGACGTGAAATCGGAGATGGAGAAGGCGGTCGGCGCGTACAGGGACGCCGTCGAGGCCGGCGAGTTCCCGGCCGACGAACACAGCCACGTCGAAGACGACCTCGACGAACTGTACTGAGGGCGCTCGTCTCCGACATCCGCGCTCGCACCCGGTCTCGACGACTTACGCGACGCGTCGGTCGAGGAACGTTTTCACGGCCTCGTTGAACGCCGCCGGCCGTTCGAGCATCGCGAGATGCGCGGCGTCCTCGACGGTTCCGAGTTCGCAGTCGGGCATCGTCTCCGCGAGGTACTCGTGGTACGAAAGCGGCGTGAGGCGGTCGTACTCGCCGACGAGCGCGAGCGTCGGAACCGAAATACTCCCGAGTTCGTCGCGAACGTCGAAGGTGTGACACGACAAGAAATCGCGGCGGGTGACGGCCTGTCCGGCGTCGTACATCGCTTCCTTGGAGCCCTCGACGAGTCGCTCGTCGTCGGTGTGGAACAGTTTGTCCTCGCCGTGGAGAAAGGAGACGGCGCGGTCGAAGTCGTCGTCGAGCCAGTTCAGCAGGTCCGAGAGCACGGCGAGTTTCGCGCCCGTGCCCGCGAGAACCAGCGCGTCGAGGTCGAGGTCGCGTTCGAGCGCGAGTGTCAGGACGACCGCGCCGCCGAGCGAGTTGCCGACGAGGATGCTCGCGCCCGTCTCCTCGGCCACGGCGACCACGTCGTCGACGTAGGCCGACAGCGTCTCGTAGCCGTCGGCGGCCGTCACGTCGTCGCTGTCGCCGTGGCCGCTCAGGTCGAGCGCGGCGACCGGGTAGTCGCTCGCGAGGCGGAACTGTCCGCGCCAGACACCGTGCGCGCCGCCGCTCCCGTGAACGCAGAGGAGCGTCGGCCCCTCGCCTCCCGCGTCGCGGTATCGATAGGCTGTCTCCCGTCCGTGGTGGTCCACCGAGGCCGTCTCCATGACTCGAAACTGGTCGCCGAGAGCCAATAAACCCCCACGCCGGCACCGAGTTTCGGCGGTCGGCCGCTTCGGGTCCCCGTGAGACCGACTGCCGTGGCCACTAGTTTGACGTTACCCCGACGCGAATAGCACGGTGAGGCGTGACGACTGTGAACCGCAATTCAACCGAAATGCGGCATATCGGTGTCGTCACCCGATTCATCGGAGAAAGATTTATATATTCAAAACGCTAACTTTAGGTTAGACTTACCATGAGCATGCAACAGTTCGCCGGCGGGAACGAGCGGTTCATTCGCCGGTACGAATACGAAGACTGCTGGGTCATCGCGGTCGACGTGGGCCTCTCGGAAGACGAGGTCGACGTGGACATCGTCGGGTCGACGGCCATCGTCGTGGCCGACCTCGGCGACCGCGTGACCGAGACGGAGTTCGAACTCCCCGCCGGCGGCGACGCCGACGTAGCGGTTCGAAACGGCGTGCTCACCATCACCCTCACCAAGTAAATGAAACTCATCGTCAAACCCCTCAAACAGAAGGACGCCGGTCGCGGACTCGCCGCCATCGACCGAGCCGCGGCCGCGGAACTCGACCTCGAAGGCGGAGATTTCATCCGCATCGACGGTCCGAACGACGGGACCGCCATCGCCCGCGTCTGGCCCGGGTACCCCGAAGACCAGGGAACGGGTATCATCCGCATCGACGGTCGCCTCCGACAGCAGGCCGGCGTCGGCATCGACGAGCGCGTGGACGTGGAGAAAGCCGACGTGAAGCCCGCAAAGCGCGTCACTATCGCGCTCCCGCAGAACCTCCGCATCGGCGGTAACATCGGGACGTACATCCGCGACAAGCTCTCCGGCCAGCCGGTCGCACAGGGCCAGAGCGTCCAGCTTCCGCTCGGCTTCGGCTTCATGAGCGCGTCGAACCAGTCGGTCCCCATCAAAATCGCGTCGACGGACCCGGACGGCACCGTCGTCGTCACCGACAACACCGAGTTCCAGGTGAGCCAGAAGCCCGCAGAGCAGATTAAAGACTCCGCGCCGGGCGACGACGGCGGTCCCTCCGTCACCTACGAGGACATCGGTGGCCTCGACAAGGAGCTCGAACAGGTCCGGGAGATGATCGAACTCCCGATGCGCCACCCCGAGCTGTTCAAGCGCCTCGGCATCGAGCCGCCAAAGGGCGTGCTCCTCCACGGCCCGCCGGGGACGGGGAAGACCCTCATCGCGAAGGCCGTCGCCAACGAAATCGACGCCTCGTTCCACACCATCTCCGGCCCGGAGATCATGTCGAAGTACTACGGTGAGTCCGAAGAGCAGCTCCGCGAAATCTTCGAGGAGGCCACGGAGAACTCGCCCGCCATCGTCTTCATCGACGAGATAGACTCCATCGCGCCCAAGCGCAGCGAGGCCGGCGGTGACGTGGAACGGCGCGTCGTCGCTCAGTTGCTGTCGCTCATGGACGGGCTCGACGAGCGCGGCGAGGTCGTCGTCATCGGCGCGACCAACCGCGTGGACGCCATCGACAACGCGCTCCGCCGCGGCGGGCGCTTCGACCGCGAAATCGAAATCGGCGTGCCGGACCGCGACGGCCGCAAGGAGATCATGCAGGTCCACACGCGGAACATGCCGCTGACCGACGACGTGGACCTCGACGCCTACGCCGACAGCACCCACGGCTTCGTCGGGGCCGACCTCGAATCGCTGGCCAAGGAGTCGGCGATGCACGCCCTGCGGCGCATCCGGCCGCAGCTCGACCTCGACGCCGAGGAGATAGATGCCGAGGTGCTCGAAGGCCTCAGAGTCACGGAAGACGACTTCAGACAGGCGCTCAAGAGCATCGAGCCCTCGGCGCTCCGCGAGGTGTTCGTCGAAGTCCCCGACGTGACGTGGGAGGACGTGGGCGGACTCGAATCCACCAAGGAACGCCTTCGCGAGACCATCCAGTGGCCCCTCGAATACCCCGAGGTGTTCCAGCAGATGGACATGGACGCCGCTAAGGGTGTTCTGATGTACGGTCCGCCGGGCACGGGGAAGACCCTGCTGGCGAAGGCCGTCGCCAACGAGGCGGAGTCGAACTTCATCTCCATCAAGGGCCCCGAACTCCTGAACAAGTTCGTCGGCGAGTCGGAAAAGGGCGTCCGCGAGGTGTTCAAGAAGGCCCGCGAGAACGCCCCGACGGTGGTGTTCTTCGACGAAATCGACTCCATCGCGACCGAGCGCGGCCGCGACTCGTCGAGTTCGGGCGTCACCGAGCGCGTCGTCTCCCAACTGCTCACCGAGCTCGACGGGCTCGAAGCGCTCGAAGACGTGGTCGTCATCGCGACGACCAACCGGCCGGACCTCATCGACTCGGCGCTCCTGCGCCCCGGCCGCCTCGACCGCCACGTCCACGTGCCCGTGCCTGACGAGGACGCCCGCCGCGCCATCCTCGACGTGCACACCCGCGAAAAGCCGCTCGCGGATGATGTCGACCTCGATAAAATCGCGTCGAAGACCGACGGCTACGTCGGTGCCGACCTCGAAGCGCTCGCCCGCGAGGCGTCGATGAACGCCTCCCGCGAGTTCATCCGGAGCGTCGAAAAGGAGGACATCGGCGAGAGCGTCGGGAACGTTCGCGTGACGATGGAACACTTCGAGAACGCCCTCGACGAAATCGGCGCGAGCGTCACCGAGACGTGCGCCGCCGCTACGAGGAGATCGAAGAGCGCTTCCAGAAGAGCGAGGTCGAACGCGACCGCGAGACCGAAGTCGGTCGCACCTTCCAGTAAGCGCCTCGTAACGCCCCTTCAGACGTATTTTTCGAACGCGTCCCAGCCACCGAGCGGCGGCGACTGTTCGCCCACCATCCGCCCGACTCAGAGGCGCGACCGTCACGTTCATATCACTCCCATCTGCTACGTAGTGGTACGCAGTTCTCGGGATACGGAATAATCAACGAGTTCTACGTTTATTTCACCGGAAATGCGGTGTGTCTCCCGTCGTTTGTAAAGAATGTACTCGGTCGGTAGTTGTCAGTTCGTCCGGGCGGGAGACCGGGCGGTCCGGCGGAGCGGCGGAGCGGTCGCCCGGTCGAGACGGAGCCTCCCTCAGCCGTCGAGTTCGTCGAGGTCCGCGAGGATTTCGTCGGCGTGGCCGTCGGGCGAGACGCCCTCGTAGACCCGTTCGATGGTCCCGTCGGGGCCGACGAGATACGAGTTGCGGAAGACGCCGTCGAACGTCTTGCCGAACATGTTCTTCTCGCCGTAGGAGCCGTACGCCGACGAGACGCTGCCGTCTTCGTCCGACAGGAGCGTGAACGGGAGGTCGTACTTCTCGGCGAACGAGTCGAGGTCCGAGACGGGGTCGTCGCTGATGCCGAGGACCGCTGCGTCGCGGTCTTCGAACTCGTCCCACGAGTCGCGGAAGCCGCAGGCCTCGGTGGTACACCCCGGCGTGTCGGCGCGCGGGTAAAAGTAGACCACCACGTGTTCGCCGCGGAAGTCGGACAGCGAGACGAGATCGCCGCGCTGGTCGGGGAGTTCGAAGTCGGGGGCGTCGTCGCCAATTTCGAGCATAGCCACCAGTTCTGGCGGCGGGCAGAAGGATCTTTCTCAGTCGAGTTTCTCGGCCGCGCCGCGTTCGACCAGCGGGTCGGCGTTGGCCGCCGGGAGCGTCACCACGTCCTCGGTGGCGAGGTCGTATTCGCGCTCGTCGACGCCGAGGATGGTCCCCACGTCGGCGGTGATGCGCACTGTCTCGCGCTCGTCGCCGAGGCCGGAAAGCGGGTCGTCGGCGGACGGTTCAACCGTGTCGGTATCGCCCGCTGACGGAGCCGCGGTCTCTGGGTCTGGTTCGTCCGGTGGAACCGCGGGACCGGAGTCTGAGGGGCCGGAATCAGTCGACACCGCGGCCGCCTCGGTGGCTGGTCGGTCTGTCCCCGTCTGGGTCCTCGACTCCGCGTCCGAGGCGTCATCGCCGGTTCCGCCACCCATCGCGTCCGCGAGCACGTCGCCCGCGGCCGAGTCGTCGGTTCCGGTGCCGGTCGGTGCGGTCTCCGGGTCGGGTTCGTCCGGCGGAATCGCGGGTCCGGAATCGTCAACTGCGTCCGGGGGCGACGTCGCGGGCGTCGATTCGACACCGGGAGCGCCGGCGTCCGGTTCCGCGGTCGTCACGTCGGTCGCGGCAACGGCGTCCCGCGGGGAGTCTGCGGCCGACACGTCTTCGAGCGCGGAGAGCACCGTGCCGCGGTTCTCCTCGATGCGGGCGACGAGGTCGTCGAACAGCCGCTTTTCCTCGTGGGTCAACCCGTCCGTCTCGGAGGACATCCCCGCGGCCGCGAAGCTCGCGGCCTTGACGACCTTGCCGACGCGGCGCTCGTAGATGGAGGTGACGACCTCCTCAGCGGTCTCGATTTCGTCCGTGAGTCGCCGAATCTCAGGCGAGTAGTGGGTGCCGAGCTGTTCGGCCTTCTCCTCGCGTTTCGCCTTCTGCTCGGCGATGAACTCCGCGACGTCCTCGTAGAACGACTCGCGGAGGTGCTGTAAGCTGTCTTTCTGTCGCTCCGTCCGAAGCACGCTCCTGAGGTCGTCTACGTTCATTCTGTCACCTTCTCGGCTCGACCGCGAGTCATGAGAAACACGCCGAGGCTCTCGTCTACTGACTGCACGCCGGAGTCGAGTGTAAAGCTATCGCCGTCGAACTCGACCGCGCCGGGGTCGGTCACTTTTACGGCGATGTCGCGGCCGCGGAAGCGGTCCGGGACCGCATCGGACAGGGGGTCGAAGTCGTCGATTTCGTCGCGGTCGAGTGGTTCGACGACGAGCCCCGACCCGCCGTGGAGGCTCTTTGGGAGCCGAATCAGTCGCTTCGTGTCGGTCGTCACCGGTTCGTCTATCGGCGAGGTTTCGTCCTCGACGGTCTCGTGGGCGAGCGCCTCCACCAGCGTTCGGACGCCGGGGCCGCCGGCCTCGACGTTGCCCTCGCGGACTGCATCGGGGTTGTTGCGGAACGCGCCGAGAATCGTCTTCGCGCGCCCGTCGCCGATGCCGTCGAGTTCCTTCAGCCGCGAGAGCGCGGCGTCTTCTTCCATCTCCAACAGCGCGTCCACGAACTCGAGGAGTCGCTGGTGCGTCCGTCGGCCCCATCCGCCTTCGGCCCGGAGGACCCGCTGGGTCGTCGTCCCGTGCTGTCGCGTCTCGATGAGCGCGTCGAAGTCGAGGTCGATGGCGCGGATGTAGTCGACTACCTCGCGGCGGGCCTCGCTGTCGAGGCCGCGGACCGACTCGTCGCGCACGTGGACGTGATAGCCGCGCCCGCCGGAGAACACCGCCTGCATCTCCTCGAAGTCGAAGTCGTCTTCGAGGAGGTTGAGGAGGTCGAGGAGCGCCTCTTTTCCGGCGTCGAGCATGTCGGCGTAGCCCGTCGTTTCAGGGTCGATACCGGGGAGGTGGTCCGCGTCGATGTCGAAGACGAGGTCCGCCTCGCGCCAGCCCTTGTCGTCCATCGAGGCCGCGCCGGGGTCCGAAAACCGGGCCGACGAGAAGTAGACGTGCCGGGGCGCGCTCCGGGCGAGGTAGTCCGAGAGGTCGCCGAGGTCGAGAAGCGACTGGTGGCGGTGCATCCGCGTGCCGCCGGCCGACCACGGGATGACGCCCCACTCACGTTCGCCCGGGGCGGGCGGGAGCGGAACGTCGGTGCTCCGGTAGTAATCGCCGAAGCGACCTTCGAGGTACTCGCGAGTGCGCCCGTCCATACACCTCGGGTTCCGGAGGCGTGGGTAAAGCGATTACGTCTCCGCGCGTCCGTGGTCGTTTCTCTCACCACCGTGGTGTGCGTATGCTTATCATTATCGTTTGTGTATGCACCCGTGTGACCGACATGGAGTACACCTACCTCGGCGACACCGGCCTCGAAGTCTCGCGGCTCTGTCTGGGCTGTATGAACTTCGGCTCCAGCGCGGAGTGGATGATGAACGACAGGCAGGCGAGCCTCGACCTCCTCGACAGCGCGCTCGACGCCGGCATCAACTTCCTCGACACGGCGAACGCCTACTCCCGCGGGGAGTCGGAAGAAATCGTCGGCGAGGCCATCGCCGAGCGCGACCGGGAAGAACTCGCCATCGCGACGAAGGTCTACTTCCCGATGGGCGACGGGCCGAACAAGTCCGGGCTCTCGCGCAAGCACATCATCGACCAGGCGCACGCGAGCCTCGACCGCCTCGGCACGGACTACATCGACCTCTATCAGATTCACCGCTGGGACGAGGGCGTCCCCATCGAGGAGACGCTTTCGGCGCTCGACTACCTCGTCGAGGAGGGCCTCGTCCGCTACGTCGGCGCGTCCACGATGACCTCGTACCAGTTCACGCGGGCGCTGTACACCGCCGACGTGGAGAACCTCGAACGCTTCGCTTGCATGCAACCGGAGTACAACGCGGTCGACCGCCACGAGGAGGCGAATCTGCTTCCGGTCTGTGAGGGCGAGGGTATTGGCGTCATCCCGTGGTCGCCGCTCGCGGGCGGCTTCCTCACGGGCAAGTACGAACGCGACGCCGAGGTGCCCGCTGACAC
The DNA here is from genome assembly GCF_024136985.1 of Haloferax sp. AB510. Taxonomy (NCBI): domain Archaea; kingdom Methanobacteriati; phylum Methanobacteriota; class Halobacteria; order Halobacteriales; family Haloferacaceae; genus Haloferax; species Haloferax sp. AB510. Next base: position 4,120 of record NZ_JAMYJY010000061.1, on the reverse strand, counting down.
GCGCGCGGACTCGGACGAGTACACGTCGAACCGCTTCACCGACGAGAACTGGGCCGTCCTCGACGCGATTCGGTCGCTCGCCGAGGAGAAAGACGCCACCCCCGCGCAGGTGTCGCTCGCGTGGCTCCTCCACAAGCCCGTCGTCGACGCGCCCATCATCGGCCCGCGCCGACTCGACCACCTCGAAGAGAACGTCGGCGCGCTCGACGTGGACCTGAGCGACGACGACGTCGAACGAATCGAGGCTCCGAAGACGCCGAGGTGGCCCGCACCGGGTAAAGACTAAACGTCGGCGAGTCCAAACTACACAAACAATAGTTATAATTTATCGGAGCCACCGTAGTTACAGATTCTCGACTGATTGAATTTCGGACTGCCGGGAATATTGACAAGTAATTTACTACAACACCGGTAGTGGCCAGCACCAAAACTATAAATAATCACTAATTGTAGAATACAGACTGTAATGGTTGATGCTGACTCACGCAAGGGCAAGCGTACTGGCGTCTCTCGACGCAGTTTTGTGAAAGCGGCCGGCGCATCGGGTGTCGCCGTCGGACTGGCCGGGTGCATTAGTACAGGCGGCGGTGACGACAACGGCGGTAACGGCGGGACGGACACCGACACCGACACGCCGATTAACACCGAAGAATCGACCGAGGAGATCACGCTGCAGTGGGCCGCAGACACCCGCGTCGCGGAGGCCGAAGAGGAAGTCGTGCAGGCGCTTCGGGACGCAGGCCTCCCGGAGAACATCGACATCGACATCCTCGCCGGGTCGCAGGTGACGGACAACCGGCAGGCGCAGTACCAGCAGTGGCTCTCCGGCGGTCGCTCGGAGCCGACGCTGCTCATGATGGACAGCGGGTGGACGATTCCGTTCATCGCGCGTAACCAACTGCAGAACCTCTCGCAGTCGCTCCCGGAGGAGCTGACCTCCACCATCGAAGAGGAGTACTTCGAGGCCAGCGTCTCGACGGCGAAGGGGTCGAACGGCGACCTCTACGGCCAGCCGCTGTTCCCCGACTTCCCGACGGTCCAGTACCGAAAGGACCTGCTCCGGAACGCGGGCTACACCGACGAGGACTTCTCGACGTGGGCGACCGAGTCGATGTCGTGGGAGGACTTCTCGCGCGTCACGAAGGAGGCGCTCGACGCCAACCCCGACATCGAGAACGGCTTCACGTTCCAGGCGAACGTCTACGAGGGCCTGTCGTGCTGTGACTTCAACGAGTTCATGACCTCGTACGGCGGCGCGTACTTCGGCGGCCGCGAGAACCTGTTCGGCCCCATCGGCGACCGCCCCATCACGGTCGAAGAGGAGCCGGTCATCAACGCGATTCGGATGGTCCGGACGCTCATCCACGGCGAGGACGACGAGTACGCCCTCGACGGTATCACGGGCGGCATCTCGCCCGAGGCGGTCCTCCAGTGGACCGAGGACCCGTCCCGACAGCCCTTCACGACGGGCAACGCGGTCATGCACCGCAACTGGCCGTACTCCATCGTCATCAACGGCGCGGAGCCGTCGGAAGAAAACGATCAGACCGGCTTCGGCGAGGACCTCGGCGTCATGCCGATTCCGTACGGCGTCACCGCCGACGAGGCCAAGTACGAGGGTACCGGCGGCCCCGTCGCCGCCCTCGGTGGCTGGCACATGACGATGAACCCCAACTCCTCGGACGCACAGAAGCAGGCCGCAGTGCAGGTGCTTCGGACGATGCAAACCGAGCAGTTCCAGCTCGACATGTTCCGCATCATCGGCTGGATTCCGCCGCGCCCGTCGCTGCTCGAATCCGACCAGGCCGCCGAGGTGCCAATCATCGGCCGCTACCTCGACGCTCTGAAGGTCGCCGGCGAGAACGCAATTCCGCGCCCGGTCACCGTCGTCTGGCCGCAGCAGTCCGGCCGCATCTCCCAAGAGGTCAACGCCGCGTTCGCCCAGGAGAAATCCCCCGAACAGGCGATGTCCGACCTCGCATCACAGCTCGAACAGATCGAGCAGAACGCGTAGAGCAACGTCTTTACCGAGACGTAACCAATACACACGTTATCATTTGACATGGCTACCGAACAACAATCAGGGGAGACATTTTCCGACACCCAGCGGAGCGGCCCGTACGCGTCGGCCGTCAATTGGATGGAGTCGCTTTCCGAGACGCAGTTCGCGTACCTGCTCCTGACGCCCGCGCTCGTCCTCTTAGGGGTAATCGCCGTCTACCCGCTGGTCTCGACGTTCAGCATGTCGCTGTTCGCCGACCGGCTGACGGGGACCGCGCGACTCGGCGAGTTCGTCGGACTGCAGAACTACGTGGACCTGTTCACCGGCGCGCGCAACTACGCGCTCCCGTCGCAGTTCCTCCCGACGTTCTCCTCGGAGTTCCCCTTCGTCACGAACATCTACTCCAGCGCGCTCGCGGTGACGCTCATCTTCACCGTGTTCAGCGTGCTGTTCGAAACGCTCATCGGCTTCGGTCAGGCGCTCATCCTCGACCAGGACTTCCGCGGTCGGCGGTGGGTCCGCGTCGCCATCATCATCCCGTGGGCCGTGCCCATCGTCATCCAGGGGATGATCTGGTACCTGATGTTCCAGCCGAACATCGGCTTTCTCGTCGGGACGAGCGAGAACCCGGCGCTGTTGAACCAACTCGGGCTCATCGGCACGACGCCGCTTCGGAACACCGCGGACGCGTTGTTCCTCATCATCGTGGCCGACGTGTGGAAGACCTCAGCGTTCATGGCGCTTCTCATCCTCGCGGGGATGCAGAGCATCGACCGGTCGCTGTACGACGTGGCGAAGGTCGCCGGCGCGTCGCGCTGGCAGCAGTTCAAGCTCATCACCTTCCCGCTCATCCTGCCGACGGTGCTCGTAGCGATGCTGTTCCGCACCATCGACGCGATGCGCGTCTACGGCATCATCCAGACCATGGCCGGCTGTCAGACGGTCCCGTCGCTGTCGTGTCTCGTCGTCACGACGTTCAACACGCCGCTGTACGGGACCTCGGCGACCGTGGCGTTCGTCACCGCGGGCATCATCGCCGTCGTGGTCTCGGTGTACATCGTGAACTTCGCCAGCGAGGGTCTCTGATATGTCCAACGAAACTCAGGGAGCCGGTATCGGCTCCGACGACGCCGACATGAAGCGCGGGCCGCTCGGCCGCTGGGTCGACTCGGCCATCAAGAACCCCGACAAGGTCTACCGCGCGATGTTCTACGTCGCGATGCTGTTCTTCCTCGTCACGACGCTGTTCCCGTTCTACTGGCTGCTCGTGCTGGCGCTGACGCCGAACAACCTCATCGCCAACATGGGGCTCGTTCCGAAGGGGTTCAACCCCGAGGTGTTCATCGCGATGTTCGACCGTGTGCCGTTCCACCTGTACATGTTCAACAGCTTCGTGCTGGGCATCACGACCACCGTGCTCGTGTTGCTCATCGCCAGCCTCGCGGGGTACGTCTTCGGTCGCCTCCGCTTCCCCGGGAAGGGCGTGCTGATGCTCGGCATCCTCGCCATCAGCTACTTCCCGCCGGCGGCGTTCCTCATCCCGCTTTTCGAGCTGTTCACCGGGAACACCGCGATTAGCATCGGGATGGTGACGATATCGACGCCGGACCTGTTCAACACGCCGGCACCGATGGTGTTCCCGTTCAGCGCGCTGTTCCTCCCGCTGTCGATATTCATCCTCACGACCTTCTACGGGCAGATTCCCGACGGGTTGGAGGATGCGGCACGGGTTGAGGGGACGACCCGGCTAGGCGCGCTGTTCCGCGTCATCGTGCCGCTTTCGGCACCCGGCGTGGCGACCGCGGGCGTCCTCACGTTCATCAGCGTCTACAACGAGTTCTTCTTCTCGTTCCTGATGAACAACGGCGAGGCCGACTCGTGGGCGCCTATCGTCGCGGGTATCCTGAAGTATCAGGGGCAGTTCGACACCCCGTACAACCTGATGGCCGCCGCCTCCATCGTGGGAGTCTTACCCGTGGCCATCCTTGTCATCATCGCACAGGAACGCATCGTGAGTGGACTGACTGCAGGAGCGCTGAAGGAGTAACCATGGGAGACGTAACACTCGAACACGTAAGCAAGCACTACGACGACGTAACGGCGGTCGACGACATGAAC
>NZ_JAMYJY010000060.1:0-23407 GCF_024136985.1 Haloferax sp. AB510 | reverse complement strand
CATTTATAGCGAGCGGCAATCGCTCGCGCACTGCACAGACAGCGACCGCTCCCTCGGTCGAGACAGCGAAAACGCCCGAGAGTGGCAACGCTCTCGTCGAACGCATCGGTTCCGCCGACACCACTCTCCTTCGACCGTGATGGTGTTTCGGCGGGATCCGGACAGCCGTTCGACTCGAAACTCGACGAAATCGACAGACGAAAGCCCGATTTCGAACACGTTGATTGGGGTGAAATTCAGCGAAAACCGGGGTTACGATTCTCCCCTTTTACCGTATCTGGGTTAGAAGGGAGGGTTGCATGCGCGGCAGCAAACACCTTACCGTAGTCATGGTCGTTGCGATGCTCGCCGTCGCGATGGTCCCCGGGACCGTCGGTGCAGCGAGCACCGATGCCCTCCAGGTCGGCGTCACGCAGGACGCCGACACGGGCGACGCGACAGTGACCGTGACACGGAACGAGACGGCCGTCGAGAACGCGACGGTCGTCGTCGAATCGAGCGGTAACTACTCCGGGAACGGAACGTACACGACGGGCGCGAACGGCACCGTCGACCTCCCCAACCCGCAGGAACGCGTGAACGCGACGTTCACCGTCACCGAGGGGAACAACACGACCGCCACGTCCGTCGTCCTCGTCCCGCTCGACGAGTCCCTCGACATCTCCGTCGAGGCTGACGACGCCAACGACACGCTCATCGCCACCGTCACCCAGTACGGCGACGCCGTCGAGGGCGCATCTGTCATGGTCAACGGGAGCGCGTACGACAACGGTACGTACGAGACGGACGCCAACGGTACCGTCGAGGTTGCCGAACCGACGACCACGACGAACCTGACGTTCGTCGCGATGGACGGCGACCTCACTGCTGAGACGACGGTCGCAGTCGAGGCCGACGACCTCACCGTCACCGCCGAGGTTGACGACGCCAACGACACCGTCATCGCCACCGTCACGCAGGACGGAGAGCCGGTCGAGAACGCATCGGTTCAGGTCAACGGAACTGACTACGCCGACAACGGCACGTACGAGACGGACGCCAACGGCACCGTTGAGGTCGCCGAGCCGACGACCACGACGAACCTGACGTTCGTCGCGACGGCCGACGGCCTCTCCGCCGAGACCACGGTCGCGGTCGAGGCTGACGACCTCAACGTCTCCGTCTCGCAGGACGAAAACCAATCGGTCACCATCACCGTGACCGAAGACGGCGAACCCGTCGAAAACGCCTCGGTCACGGTCGAGGGCAACTACACGGACGCGGGCGAATACGAGACGGACGCGAACGGTTCCGTCGAACTCATCGCGCCCCTGCAGAGTGTCACGGTCGACGTGACCGCCGAGTACGACGGCCTCAACGCCGAGACGAGCGCCACCCTGCAGGGTGAGGTCGCCGAGGACGACCCGTTCGGGCAACTCGTCAGCAGCTTCGTCGAGCGACTCAAGGACACGGGTACTGACGGCCCGCTCGGACAGGCCGTCTCCGACTTCGTGACCCAGAACAACCCGGGTAACGCCGACGACAAGCGTCCGGACCACGCCGGCCCGAAGAACAGCAGCGACGACGCTGACGGCGAGGAGGACGCTCCCGGAAACTCCGGCAAAGCCAAGAACGGTAACGCGGGTGGCCCGCCGGAACACGCCAACAACGACAAGGCGAGCGACGAAGACGACGAGGAGACCGCCGAGACCGAGCAGGCCGACGCCGAGGATACCGAGACCGACGATGACGCTGACGAGGAGTCGGATGACGCTGACGAGGAGTCGGAAGACGATGACGAGTCCAACGGTAACGGCAACGGTGGTGGCCCGCCGGAGCACGCGAACAACAACTAACTAATCGAACACGGGTTCCCACGCAGCAAGCGTGGGTTTGGGTTTCACCCTTCGCACGCGCCCGGGCGGGTACTGTGGACAGAGGCACCCCCCCACATCCCTTACGCCCCCGACCGTGGTTGTCAGAGCCCAACGGTCGGGCTACTCACTCGCCCGACGCGACTTTTTCTGTGGAAACGTCACCGAGCGCGCCGACGAGCGCCGGGTCGACGCCGAACCGTCGAACCGCGAGCCGTGCGCCTGCGACCACGAGGTCGTCGTCGACGCGAGCGGGCACACCGCTGGGATACCACGCCGAGTCGTCGGATGCGCGGACGCTCGACCGGAGCGACTCGCGGAGCCGATGGTGTGCGAACAGCGTCGAGACAAACGCGAGCGACGCCGCGAGCGTCACGCCGCCGTCGTCGAACTCCGCGTCGGTCGCTTCTGTTCTGGCCGTTTCGAGCGCGCCGGCGACTGCGAGCGACTGCCTCGCGTGGTCGTCGTCGGTGAGCGCGCGGCTAAGCGCGGCGTCCTGAATCTCTCGAATCGCGCGTTCTGCCGTCGGGTCGGTCATCGGAGGTGAGACGGAGTTAGCTCACGCGCCGTCGAGCGGCGGAACGCGGAGTGTGTGGTCCACGACGGTTTCGTCCGGTCGCAGCGTCACCGTCCCGAGGAACACCGTCTCGCCCTCGGCGGCGTTGGTCGCCACGGTCTGGAGCGTCGCTCGCTGGTCGAGTTGTTCCCAGGTGACGCGTTCGACGAGGCGCTGGAACGCGTCGGGGTCGGTCCACCCCGAATCGATATCGGACGGGACGTTGACCACGAACCGGAGTTCGGTCTCGGTGACGTGGATGCCGACGCGGAACGTGTCCCCGTCGGTCGAATCGTCCGGCGAACGCTCGGTGGCGGCCGCGTCGAAGTCCGTGCTTGACGCGGGCGCGGTTTCGCTCGCCGTCTCGTCGGGGTCGGTCATGCCCGGCTGTCGGAGACGTGGAGACAAAGATGCACCGGACGTGAGCTGAAAGGCAAACCACGAGCGCGTCGTCGCCGACGCCTCGGCGTGACCCGGCTACCACGTGCCGCGAACCCGGTGACGGAGCTGCGTTTCCGGCGCTCGAACCCGGGCGTCGAGTGCGGGGAATCACCGTCCTCGCCTCCGGTAGCGTGCGAATCTCACGCATGCAGAGACGAACGTCGAACGGTTATTAGCGTTCGAGACACCAGTCCGACCAACGAATGAGTTACAAGATCGGTCTCGTCGGAAAACCGTCCGTCGGGAAGTCGAGTTTCTTCAACGCGGCGACGATGAACGACGTGCCCGAGGGCGCGTACCCGTTTACGACCATCGACCCCTCCATCGGCGAGGCGTACGTCCGCGTCGAGTGTGCGGCTCCGGAGTTCGACGAGTCGTGTACGCCCTCTGTTGGCTACTGCGACCACGGAATGCGATACGTCCCGGTCAAACTCGTCGACGTGGCGGGACTCATCCCCGGCGCGCACGAGGGGAAGGGCCTCGGGAACCAGTTTCTCACCGACCTCAACGAGGCGGACGTGCTCGTCCACGTCGTGGACTTCTCCGGTGAGACGGACATCGAAGGCGAGGCGACGGAGGGCCACGACCCCCGGGAGGACATCGACTTCCTCGAGAACGAACTGGACATGTGGTACCTCGGCGTCCTCGAGAAGGGCATCGACCGCTACCGCTCGGGCTACCACGGCGAGGACAAAGACATCGAAGTCGACCTCGCGGAACAGATGTCCGCGTTCAAGACGAACAAAGACGAAATCAAGCAGATCATCCTCTCGCTCGGCTTGGAGCTCGACCCCGACGAGTGGGACGACGCAGACAAGGAGTCGCTCGCCCGCGAGATTCGAAAGCGGACGAAGCCCATCATCATCGCGGCGAACAAGATGGACAAGCCGGTTTCCCAAGAGAACTACGAGGAAATCACGGCCGACGCCGACTACGAACATCTAACGTTCGTCCCGACCTCGGCGCACGCGGAGAAGGCGCTGAAGAAGGCCGACGAGGGCGGCGTCGTCGACTACCGCCCCGGCGACGACGACTTCGACATCGTCGGCGACGTGAGCGACGAACAGGAGGCGGGTCTCGAACAGATTCGCGAGTTCGTCGCGGAGTTCGGCGGCACGGGCGTCCAGCAGTCGCTCGAAAACGCGTTGTTCGACGTGATGGGTGCCATCGCCATCTTCCCGGGGAGCGCGAACGGCAAGAGCGACTCGCAGGGCGTCTTCCGGGACTGCTTTATCCTCCCCGAAGGCTCGACGACCGAGGACTTCGCGTACCACCTGCACTCGGACATCGGCGACGGCCTCCTCCACGGCATCGACTGCCACTCGAAGCGCCAAATCGGTTCGGACCACGAACTCGCACACCGGGACGTGGTCGAAATCGTCTCGACGAACTGACTCTCTCGGACGCCAACCGCAACACCGTTATATCCGTGGCTGTAGGACCCGGGTATGGGTGAGGCCGAAACGACGGCCGCGACACTTGACGTCGAGATTGGGGGTCTCGGCGGCGAGGTGACGCTGGCCGACTTGTTCCCGTCGCCGTGGGTCGAGTCACATTGTGAGGCGGCATCGATTAGTGAATTCCTCGAAGAAAGCGGTTTCGCGGTCGCAGACCAGGAGTCCTTCGAGTCGATACCGGCCCACGAGTTGGACCGGTACGTCGACGCGAACACCGAGTTCGACGACTGGCAGGCGATGCTCTCCGCCGGCGTCGAGCGCTACGTGCTCGAACAGGCGGGGGCCGACGACCCGGACGCTGACGCGGTCGCCGAGGTTGACGACATCGGCGAAGTCGAGGCGGTCGAGGGGAGCGACTCGGCGGAAGCCGAGACGGAAGACTCCCTCGAAGCCGGCGTCTGAACGCAGACGCGGGCGACGGGCCGGGAGACGGGAAGGGACCTCGGCTCAGGGAGTGCTGTTCTGTCCGGTGTCTTCGACGAGCGCAGCGCCGCGAGCGAGCGCGTCGTCCCACCAGTCGCATTCCCGAGCGTCGGCTACGGACAGCGGTGCTGCGGGTTCTTCGGGTCGGTCGCCGAGGTCGAGACTCCACCACTCCACGTCGTGCCACGCGTCGTGTTTGTAGCCGACGTGCTCGAAACGGCCGACGCGCTCGAAGCCGAACGACTCGTGGAAGGCGATGCTCGCGGGGTTCGGCGTCGTGACGACGGCGACGGCCGAGACGTAGCCCTGCCGTTCGAGCAGGTCTAAAAGCGCCGTGTAGAGACCGCGGGCGACACCGCGGCGCTGGAAGTCCGGGTGGACGTAAATCGAGGTCTCGACGGCCCACTGGTAGGCGATGCGCTCTCGAATCGCTCCGGCGTAGGCGTAGCCGGCCACCTCACCGTCGAGTTCGCAGACGAGCCACGGGTAGTCGGTCTTCTTCTCCAGTTTCGCTTCGAGGTCCGCGACGCTCGGCGGGTCGTAGGCGAACGAGATCGCGGTGTCCTCGACGAACGGCGCGTAAATCTCCCGAATCGCGGGGAGGTCGGACGCCGTCGCCGCGCGGAGGCGGACAGTCATGACTCAGGTAGGGTCGCGCGAAGAGAAAGATGCGACGATGGCAGCCGGTCTCGCAGATGACTCGACTCAAGGTCGAACCGGCGCTCAGTCGCTCGACGGTGCCGCGTCGAGGGCGTCGGCGACCGCCCGCGCCCGCTCGCGGATGTCGTCGGCGTCCACGCGAACGTGTTCGCCTCCGTCGTAGAGCACGTCGCCGTCGACCATGGTGAACACCACGTCGTCGCCGTGGGCGGAGAACACGAGGTGCGAAAGCACGTCGTGCATCGGTGTCGCGCGGGTGAGGTCGGTGTCGATACCGATGACGTCGGCTTTCCATCCTTCGCGGAGCTCGCCGACCCGGTCGAAACCGGCGGCCTTCGCGCCGTTGCGGGTCGCCATCTCGAAGACGGTCGCGGCGGGTGTACTCGTCGGGTCGAGCGCGTCGACTTTCTGGAGGAGACTGGCCTGCCGCATCTCGGTGAAGGGGTCGAGCGTGTTGTTACACGGCGGGCCGTCGTTGCCGAGGGCGACGTTGATGCCGCGGTCGAGGTAGTCCGGAATCGGCGCGATGCCCGACGCGAGCTTCATGTTCGACGACGGGCAGTAGGTGACGTGCGTACCGGTCTCGGCGAGCACTTCGCGCTCGGACTCGTCGGTGTGGACGCAGTGGGCGAGCACCACGTCGTCGCCGGTGATGCCCACCTCGTCGAGCCAATGGATGTTCCGCATGCCCGTCTCCGCTTCGACGGTGGCGATTTCGTCGCGGTTCTCGCTCGCGTGGGTGTGGATGCGGACGCCGTCGTACCGGTCTGCAAGTTCGCGGACGCCCCGCAGACACGCCTCCGAGCAGGTGACGGCGAACCGGGGTGTGACGGCGTACTGGATACGGCCGCCGAAGCCGTCGTGGTAGCGCTCGATGAGGCGTTCGGACTCGGCGAGGCCCGCGTCGGTGTCTTCCTGTAGTCCCTCGGGCGCGTTCGTGTCCATGAGAACCTTACCGATGCGTCCGCGGATGCCCATCTCGCCCGCGGCCTCGAACGCCTCTTCGGCGTGTCGGACCGAGAGGTGGTCAACGACGGTTGTCGTCCCAGACTCGATGCATTCGAGATAGCCGAGTTCGGCGGCGACGCGCATCCCCTCCGCGTCGAGGCCGGCCTCCATCGGAAGCACGTGGTCGAAGAGCCAGTCGAGAAGCGACGTGTCGTCGGCGATGCCGCGGCCGAGCGACTGCACGGAGTGGACGTGCCCGCCGACCAGTCCCGGCGCGATAACGTCGAACTCGCGTCGCACGTGGTCGGGGTACCGTTCCGCGAGGTTCGCGTGCTCTCCAACCGCGGCGATGCGGTCGTCGTCGACGACGACGGCTCCCTCTTCGATGATAGTGGACGCGTCGGCGACCACCGTTCCCGCGAGTAACATCCTCGTGCGGGTAGACGACCGGGCGTAAAATAGGTGGTGTCCCGGTCGCTGTCCGAGGTTGGTTGGAGTGAGGTTGCGGTCGGCGGTGGTGGTGTGGATGGTCGGGACCGATTCCGCGGGGCGAGTGGACCCCGCGTCACTCCGATTCTCACTCCGTTCGCGGCTTCCCTCACTATTACGCTAGCATATGCTAAACCTTCCTGACTCGAGCAATGTCACCCATGTATAGCTCGGATAGAACCCTGAACACACCCCGACGAGATTAGTACATGCTAAGTCCGTTCGCGATAGAGCGGAGACCGAATGCGTGAGTTCGAATTCGTCGTTCGCTTTTCCGAGGGCACCGACGAGCTGATGGACCTGTTTTACGAGTATCCGAGTCTGCGGTCCCGTTCGTCAGTCTGTTCGTCCACCGAGGACGTGATGTGGCGGGTCGACCACGTCGTCGGCACGCCGGAGGCGCTGTCGGCGTTCGAGGGGGTGTTCCTCGACGAGACGCGGTGCAACGAGTGTCTCGACGCGCCCGACTGCCACACCCACCGCGACTACCACGTCCTCGACCGGTCGGGCAACTCGATGACCGTCTACACCTACCGCGAAGAGGTGAGCAACTGCCACTCGATTCCACGGTACGTCCTCGAACACGTCGGACCGGGCGTCATCTTCGAGTCATCCCGCCGTGCGGGCGCGTACCGCTGGCGCATCCTCTACCCCGGTGACCACCCGCTCGGCGAACTGTACGAAACCATCGAGGCGCAACTCAGAGAGGGCCTGCAGTTGGATGTCGAACACCTCACGAGCGCCGGCAACTGGGACGCCGAATCGCGAATCGCGGCCGACCTTTCGTCGGCCCACTGGGAGGCGCTCGAAACCGCCGTCGAACACGGTTACTACGAGCGCCCGCGCAAGGTGACCGTCGAGGACCTCAGCGAGGTGCTCGACGTGCCGCGCTCGACGGTTCAGTACCGACTGCGAACCGCCGAAGACCTCGTGATGTCGAAACTCGGCGACCGGAATCGGTAAGGAATCGACGACGCTCGGAAGCGAACGTCGGCTAATTCGAATCGTCGTCAATTTCGAACCCGAACACGCTCGCTACCGCTCGCGGTTCAAGATTGAGAGAAGTGCTCCGTCAGGGATTCGAACTCACTCGCAACGCGCTGCGTTGCTCGCTGCTCGAACCCTTCTGTTGCATCTCGGACTCGAACACGCTCGCTACCGCTCGCGGTTCAAGATTGAGAGAAGTGCTCCGTCAGGGATTCGAACCCTGGTCATCACCGTGAGAGGGTGATATGATTGGCCGGACTACACCAACAGAGCACGTTGGTACATCACCAGATATTGCTCGCGATTGTAAAAGGTTGTCGCTTCAAATCGGGTGTGATACCGACTGCCGTGTTGCGATTAGACGACCTGCTCGCCCTCGCGATACACCTGCTGGACTGTCCGCCACGCGCCCGCGTCCTCGCTCGGGTCGGCGTCGAGGACGACGAGGTCCGCGACGTAGCCCTCGGCGACCTTCCCCACGTCGTCCAGTCCGAGGAGGTCGGCGCCGCCGACAGTCGCGGCTTCGAGCGCCTCGGTGGGCGAGAGACCGTACTCGACGAGCAGTTCCATCTCGCGGAGCGCGTTCTCGCCGTGGTCGTTGAACGGCGTGCCCGCGTCGGTCCCCATGGCGATTTTCACGCCGGCGTCGAGCGCGTGTTCCCACGCGCCTTCGAAGCGCTCGGCGGCGTCTTCGGCCTTCGCGACCGCCTCGGGCGGGATACCGGCCTCGACGCCCGCCTCGACGATTTCCCGAACCGCTGAGGCCGTCGGCACCCAGTACGTGCCGTGGTCGACCATGAGGTCGGCGGCCTCCTCGTCCATGAACATCCCGTGTTCGACGCTCGAAATCCCCGCGCGGGTGGCGTTTTTGATACCTTCCTCGCCGTGGGCGTGGGCCGCGGTCGGGACGCCCTTCGCGCTCGCGGCCTCCACGAGGGCGCGAATCTCCGCCTCCGTGAACTCGGGCGCGCCCGTGACCGCGCCGGTCGTGAGGACGCCGCCGGTCGCCATGCACTTCACCACGTCCGCGCCGCGTTTCAGTTGCTCTCGGGCGGCCTTGCGAACCTCGTTCGGGCCGTCGGCCTCCCGACCGAACCAGTGGCCGTGGCCGCCGGTCATGGTGATGTTTTCCCCGGCGGCGAGGACGCGCGGGCCGTCGAGTTCGCCGTCGGCGACTGCGGCCTTCGCACTCGTCGCGAGGTCGCCGGGCGAACCGAGGTCGCGGACGGTCGTGACGCCCGCTTCCAGCGTCTTCCGGAGATTGGCCGCCGCTCGATAGCAGGCGCGTTCGACCGGTTCGGACTGGTAGGCGGCCACGTCGGGGCGGCCGTCCATCATGAGGTGGACGTGGGCGTCGACGAGCCCCGGCGCGACGACCGCGCCCGAGAGGTTTCGCGTCTCGCCTTCGGTCTCGTCGCCGACGGACGCGATGCGCCCGGTCGACTCGTCTATCACCACGTTCGCCTCGCGGGCCCCGTCGGCGTCGACGACCCGCACGCCGGTCAGCGTGAACATGGCTCTCTCAACCGGGGGAGACGACGTAAAGACGCGGGTGTCGGCGAGGTGGAACCGCCCGACTGCGGGGCGTTCGAACGCGACGAAAAACGGACCGACTTACTCGGGAACGACGTCGCCGACGGTGACCGCGTCGCCGACGGATAGCGTCTCGCCCCACGACGACTCCGGGACGGCGGTGTTGACCATGAGTCGGAAGTCGTGGTCGAACCAGTCGCCGCCGGACCACTCGGGGAGCGTCTCACGACGCTTCGTCATGAACGTCGTTCGGAAGTCGGGCGTCGCCTCACCCGTGTCGGGGTCGCGGCTTGGGACGACACAGCGCTGGCAGGGGTTGACGCCCTCGAAGGCCGCGGCACCGATAGCGAACTCGACGACCGTCCCGCGCCGGTCGAACAGGTGGTCCTCCCAGAACGGTTCGGTCGCGTCTAAGACGAGGTTCGGCCGGAGGCGACGGCGCATCTCGCCGGCGTCGACGCCGTCGAACCACGAGGCGACCGCTTCGAGCGTTCCCGTCGAGATGACTGTCGGCCCGCTGGCCTCGGTATCGTCGGGAAACCCGCCGGCGGGGTCCCGTCGGAGTTCGACCGGGTAGCCGAAGTACGCCGAGAGCCAGCCGTCGGCATCGTCTATCGAGCCGTCGTAGTCGTCCATCTCGGGGGCCGAGAGTTCGACCGTCCCGTCGGCGAGCGAGACGGAACTCTGGATTCGGTGGACCGCCCGCTCGCGCTTCCCGTTGACGTACTCGCCGTCTTCGTCGAAGATGGCGTACTCGCGGTCGCCGCGGAGCCCGCCGTTCTCGACGATATCGGCGGCATCGACGAACTCGGCGTCGAGCGATTTCACGGGGTAGATGGCGATGCGGTCGAGCGTCACGGCCGCCGCGCCGGCGGTCGCGCCCGCTCCACCCTCGGCGACGGCTGAGGTGTTATCGTCAGTCGGGCTCCCGTCTGTCATCTACTCCTCACTTTCGTCCGTCTCGTCGGACTCGTCATCCGCGGTCGCGTCGGCGAACAGCTCGGCGATGGTCTCCTCGTCGACGATTTCGTAGCCCGCCTCGGAGACGGTGACGAGGTTCAGCTCGTCGCTCTCGATTTCGTCGTCGGCCGCGACGAGCGCCTCGACGGCGAGCGCGAGGCCGTCTTCGAGCGACAGATCCTCGGCGTACCCGTCTTCGAGGGCGGCCTGCACGTCCTCGCGGTGGCCGCCGATGGCGACCGCCTTCCACTCCTGGGGCGTTCCGGACGGGTCGGTCGCGAAGAGGCGGCCCGAGCCGTTTTCGACGCCGCCGATGAGAAGCGACGCGCCGTACGGGCGGGTACCGCCGGACTGCGTGCTCTCTTGGATGTTGTCGGTGATGGTCTTCGTCAGCGTCTCGACGCCGATGGGCTCGCCGTAGCGCAGGTGCTCGCGCTGGGCGGTCGTCCGCGCGAAGTCGACGAGCTTCCGCGCGTCGGCGACGTGGCCGGCCGTGGCCGCGCCGAGGGCGTCGTCGAGCTTGTGGAGCTTCTCGATGCTTTCGGCTTCCATGAGCTCCGACGGGGTCGACCGGAGGGCCGCCAGAACGACGCCGTCGGCGGTGCGCACGCCGAGGACCGGCGCGCCGCGCTTGACGGCCTCGCGGGCGTACTCGACCTGATAGATGCGTCCGTCGGGGGAGAAAAGCGACGTACCGCGGTCGTAAGCCTGCTTGTCGTTTCGGTTCATCGTGCAACCTCCTCGCTCGCGTCGGCGACGTTCGTCATTACTCTTCGGTCAGTTCCGGAGGCGGAAAAAGCCTCCACACCCGGCATCGGTGTGGGGTTCACGCTCGAATCGCCGGGCGAACCGCCGATTTCAGCCGAATCCGGCGGGTCAACGCCCGTTGTTTACTCCTCGACCACGTCTGCGTCGGGCGCGTTCCGCTTCACGCTCTCGATTCCCTGCTTCGCCTTCTGTTTCGACGCGTAGCCCTCGCCGGAGTCGGCGAGGATGTTCCCGTTGTCGTGGACGAGTCGCCACCGATACTTGTCCGCCGCGTCGACGAACACCTCGAAGTGCGCCTTGCTCATACAGAACAATTCATATCAACGAAGTAAATATTCTTGGTGGGATTCCCGGACGACGGCCGACCTGTCGCAGAGATTAATTCATTCACCACCATACTAGTATTCACTAGAATGTGCTAGAATATATAAGAAATATTTAAATTAATTCTAAATACAAGTTCAGAGAAATTTATGTATCTGTCTTCCACTCGTTCGGACGTGAACGAACGTCTCGATGATCTGAATGTCTCCCGTCGAAATCTTCTCCGAACGGTTGGGACAGGATTTGCGACTATTGGTCTCGCGGGTGAAGCAACAGGACGCAACCCTCCCGGGCGATACATCGTCGGTACTCGCTCGAAGGAGGGAGTTCGAGCTGCGAAAGCGCGCGCGAACGCGGTGGACCGAGAGTTAGATTTCGGTGATATTGGATTCGTCGTCGCAGGGCGTTTCCCACAGGAAGCACTGGACGCCCTCCAATCGCACCCCGACGTCCGATACGTCGAACCGGACGGCCGCGTGGAAGCGGTCGCTGAAGAACTCCCGTGGGGTATCGACCGGGTCGACGCTGAGGTCGCCCACAGCGCGGGCGAAACCGGTTCCGGTTCGCACGTCGCAATCCTCGACACCGGTATCGACGCCGACCACCCGGATCTGCAGGCGAACCTCGGTGACGGATACGCGGTCGAAACGTGCGATTCCGGTTGTTCGGCCGCCTGGGGCGACGACAACGACCACGGAACCCACTGTGCGGGTATCGTCGGTGCCGTCGACAACACCGACGGTACCATCGGCGTTGCCACCGAGGCAACGTTACACGCCGTCAAGGTGCTCGGAGAGTACGGGTCTGGGACGTGGTCCGGCGTCGCAGACGGTCTCTCGTGGGTCGTCGAACGCGGGTACGACGTCGCCAGCATGAGTTTCGGCGCGGCGTCATCGTCCAGTACCCTCCGGGACGCCTGCCAGTACGCGTACGACAACGGCGTCCTCCTCGTCGCCGCGACGGGCAACGACGGCCCCTGTACCGACTGTGTGGAGTATCCCGCCGCCTACTCGACGGTGATTGCAGTGAGCGCAGTCGGCATGGACGACGACCTGTCCTCGTTTTCCTCTACTGGGCCGGAAGTCGAACTCACCGCACCGGGGACCTACATCTACTCGACCATCGTCGACGGCTACCAGTACTACTCCGGCACCTCGATGGCGTGTCCGCACGTCGCCGCCGCGGGGGGCCAGCTGATGGCGAAGGGATACACCAACACCGAGGCACGGACGCGACTTCAGGAGACGGCAGAGGACCTCGGCCTCTCGAGTTCAGATCAAGGGTACGGACTCCTCGACGTGGAAGCGGCAGTCGGAGCGAGCGACACCACCGACACGGCAGTCGTCGTCTCGACGGACACGGCGACTGATATCACCGAGACGGCGGCGACGCTCGGCGGAACGCTGACCGACCTCGGCGGCGCGAGTTCCGCGGACGTTGCCTTCGACCACCGGAAACAGGGCACCACGTCGTGGTCGACGACTGCGACCCAGACGGTTTCCTCGACGGGAAGTTTCACAGCGACGCTGAGTGGTCTCGAAAGCGGAACGACCTACGAGTACCGGGCAACCGCCACCGCGAGCGACGGCGACACCGACACCGGTTCTACTGTGACGCTCGAGACGACTACCGACCCGAGCGTCGTCGTGTCGACAGATTCGGCCACGAACGTCACCGAGACGGCGGCCACACTCGACGGAACGGTCTCTGACCTCGGCGGCGCGAGTTCCGCGGACGTTGCCTTCGACTACCGGAAACAGGACACCACGTCGTGGTCGACGACTGCGACCCAGACGGTTTCGTCGACGGGAACGTTCAGCGAATCGCTGAGCGGCCTCGAAAGCGGTGTCACCTACGAGTACCGGGCAGTCGCCACCGCGAGCGATGGTGATACTGACACCGGTAGTACGGCCACGTTAACGACCGATGCCGCCGCTTCGGAGCCATCGGCCCCGACGGTCGAATCGTACGCTGTGAGTGAAGCGGGCAAGCGCGACCCACACGCCGAGATAACAGCGGACTGGGCCGTCGCGGACGTCGACGGTGACCTTGCAACCGTCGTCGTGGACGTACTCGACAGTAGCGGGTCCGTGATCGATTCGGCACGGTCGTCTGCCGGCGGCGGCACTGCCAGTGGGACGGACTCGTTCAAATTCAAGAAAGTCGGACCGGCTACCTTCGAGGTTCGACTGACGGTCACCGACGCCGGTGGGCGGAGCGCGACGCGGTCCGAATCCGTCAGTTCCTGACGGGAACGGACCGCCGAGACTGCCGGTCAGTCCTACGCCGCGTCTTGTTCGAGTTGTGCCGATTCCATTTCGAAGAGTTTCGTGTCGCAGTCGTCACAGCGAGTGACGACCACATCCCACGACCGACAGCAGGACGAACGCGTCTCTTTCCCGAACGCGACCGCCCCGCCACAGTCGGGGCACTGTTCGAGGTAGATTCGGAGACCTCTGGCGAGTGCACTCCGGGAATCGGGGCTGAGTGCCTCCCAGTCGGCGACTCGGTCCGCGAGAACCACGTCGGCGGCCATATCCGCGGCCAGTGCCGCCTGTGACTCCCACCTGCCGATTTGGTCACCATCGAGTCTGGCGACGAACCACTCGCCGGCTTGCGCCGTCGAGATGCGCGATTGGTCCACACTGATTATCGAGGCCAGTCGGTTCCGCACCGCCGACTCGTCTGTGCGCTCGAGTTCGTCGCTCCACACACTCTCGAACGCCGGCGTCAGACACAGGTCTTCGATGTCTTCGCACGGTTCGAGTGCGCCGGTGTCTTGCAACACCGCTTCGACGTCGAGGTCGGTGTCCTCGTCGACGGCGACGGCGAAGGCGGGTTCGGGTTCCTTGTCGAACCACCGGAGGACTCGGTCGGGGAAGTACGTCTTCGTGAGTGTCGGCGTCCCCGGCACGAGGTAGCCACGGGTGTAGATGACGGCCACGAAGAGGGCGAACGAAACCACCACAAGCGGGGCCCACACGAGGCCGAGAACGAGGCTCGCGACGGCCGCAATGGCCACGTTGACGATGGTACATGGCGTGCATCGATTCTCACCGGTGTATTCGGGCTGGCGGAATCTGTCTACGATTGCAAAACGTGTCATATTATCAATTGTTGGATTCGTCTCTAGTTCGACGTTGAGACCGATAAAGTTGCGTGCGAGAGACACTTCGTCGTGTTCTTTCGTCGTGTTCTCGCCGTGGTTCACTCGACTATCCGTTCGAGGGTTTGTTGTCGAGGGTTTCGTCCACGCAGACGCGGAAGGTCACGTGACTGACCGCCGTCTGCCGGCCGTTCTTCGGGTGCTCGTTCGCGCAGAGTTGGCCGTCCCACTCATCGGTGATGTCGTTACCGTTCGCGTCCGTAATCTTCGACGGCGCAGTGCTGGAATCCATCGTTCCGCACGGCCACGTGTAGGTGTTGCCAGCGTCTTTGCCGCCACCACCCTTCACGAACACTTCGAAGACCGGGAAGGTCGATTCGAAGTCGAAGCAGACGAGTTCGTCACCGTCCTTGTAGGTCGGGTTGGTGAACTTGACCTGTCCGCCGTGACAGTCGAGCCACGTATCGAACAGTATCTCGTTCCGATCGTCGTCGTACCACTCGAACTTGCAGACGTCCGTGAAGTCGTCACAGATGCAGTTGAGCGGGCCTGCGGACTCCGTCTCGTCGTCGAAGACGACTCCATCGTAGGAGTACTCGACGTAATCTGGCTCACAGCCACATGGCAGACCTGAGAGGTCGACGGTCGCCGAGGGACTGCTCGCCGACAGCGTGGCGGTGTATTCACCATCGCAGGTCACGTCGAAGTCGTGCCCTTCGGTGTCCTTTTTCGTGTACACTGTCGCCGTGACGTCACAGCCTTCGACGAGGCCGGTACCGCTGACGTCCACTGCGTCACAGTAGAACGTCTCCTCGAAGGTCGGTTCGCAGTCGAGTTCAGAGGACGGGTAGACCGTGTCAACTGGCTCGCCACTGGCCGAGTCACCCTCGTACACGTCGACTTTCGTTGGCGTGCAGTAGCACCGTCCAACGTCAGACAAGTCGATACTGGCGGACCATTCGCCACCGCTCGCGTTGACAGTGGTCTCGTAGTCCGAACATCCGCTTTGGTCGAACGTGGTGACGATAGTGACTGGGCAACTACCGACGCCATCTCCGCTGAGGGAGATAGTCGAGCAGTCGATGCTCGAATCGGTCACGGAGACCTCACACGGTTCGTCGGTCGGATCCACACCAACTGTCTGCGACCCGGCGTCGTACTCGAACACGACTTTGTCGGGCGTGCAGTAGCAGTAGTCGGTGAAGTCGTGGGTCCACCCATTGCTCGCGTTGAGTTCGACCGAATCAGTGGGCGAACACTCGTCGAAGTAAAGGGTCGCCTTGACCGGGCAACCCTCTATCATCTTGTCGGTCACGCTGGCGGTCACCGTACTACAGTCACCGGTCGCCTCAACTGTGGGTTCGCAGAACCCTTCTGCGAGGCCGGATTGGAAGCTGTCGACGAGGACGTTTCCACCCGAGTCCGTCAGCGTCATCTCCGTGGGCGTGCAGTAACAGCGTCCCACGGCAGTCAGGTCGATACTGGCTGTGACGTTTCCGTCACTGTCGGCAGTGAACGTGTCTTCGACATCGTCGCAGTCGTAGAAGCTGACCGTGAGCGTGACTTCCTCGTTCGCGGGCAGCCCGGTCACGTCAACTTCAGCGGTCGTACACGTCAGGACTTCACCACTCGGCGTCGGGCCACCGTTGTCGTCGCCACAGCTGTGCTTGACCGTGATGTGGCTGATTTCCTTGTCATCCTGCGTGCACAGTTGGCCGCTCGAATCGGTGCCGAACTCCGAGAATCGCGTACAGGACTGGTCGCCCGACCCTGCCTTCAGCGCGATATCGTCTAGTTCGTTGTTCGGGTCGTTCCAACTGATGCAGTCCGAATTCTCGCGTGTGACGGTGATACTCGTCCCGGGGACGGTACACGTCTGACCCTCTCCGAGGACGGTGTCGTCGATTTTACAGAACGTACAGTCTTCGTCTGGTTCGAAACACCGACTCGATTCGCCGCCGAGTCCCTCACAACTACACTCCTGTACCGTCGCACCTGCCGCCCCAGCATACCCACCGAGCACACCGACGGCCCCGACGGACTTCATCACGTTCCGCCGCGTTATCGGTACGTATCCACGTTTCTTCTCTGTCTCCTCTGTGTCGTCCGGTTTCGTCGTTGTATCGTCCATTTTATTATCTTTATTCTGATAGTGTCTCCACTCCTGGCACTATGCTCCGCCACCACAGCCCAGCCAGCACTATGTACTATCGCATAACCAGCGTACAACGGACTCTTAAGAAGGTATATGCAAATTAATTGGGATTAACTTCAGATTTGTCTGTATGTTATCGTATTCTGATAGTATATGTGTACTGACTGAATGCGAATCAGCTTGATTAATAATTCGTCGTGTGGACTACAACAAAACACCGTGAGGTGTCGAAAACGAACCATTTTTTCGGAACTCTCCCGGTTCGAAGTCTCTCCGAACGACCGGACTGTCGTTCGTTTCTGAGGGAGGGGGCATCCTCATATCAGCTGGGAACCCCTCTCTAGGTGTTATGAGTTCACGCGAGGAACAGCACTTCGAGGAAACCGACGTTCAAAGCTGGTTCGACTTCAAGAAAGAACAGAAGGCCGCGTTCGTCGCCGAGAAGGGACTCACCGACGAGACTGTTCGGGTCATCTCCGAGGACAAGGGGGAACCGGAGTGGATGCTGGAGCGTCGCCTTCGAGCCCTGCGGATGTTCCAACAGATGCCGATGCCGAGTGGGTGGCCCGGGCAACCTGACCTCTCGGAAGTCGACGTCGACGCTATCGTCCCGTACATCCGCCCCGATGTCGAAGTCCGCGGCGGTGTCCGCGACTGGAACGACCTGCCGGAGGATATCAAAGACACCTTCGACAAGCTGGGTATCCCGGAAGCCGAGAAGAACGCGCTGTCGGGTGTCGGCGCGCAGTACGAGTCCGAAATCGTCTACCAGAACATGCACGAGGAGTGGGAGAAGGCGGGCGTCATCTTCATGGATATGGACAAAGCTGTCCGCGAACACCCCGCCCTCGTCGAGGAGTACTTCATGACGAAGTGCGTCCCCCCGAGTGACAACAAGTTCGCCGCACTCCACGGCGCAATCTGGTCCGGCGGGTCGTTCGTCTATGTCCCCGAGGGCGTCACCGTCGACATGCCGGTGCAGGCGTACTTCCGCATGAACTCCGCTGGAATGGGCCAGTTCGAACACACCCTCATCGTTGCGGAGAAGGACTCCGAAGTCCACTACATCGAGGGCTGTTCGGCACCGAAGTACTCCGCGTTCAACCTCCACTCGGGATGCGTCGAAGTGTTCGTCAAAGAGGGAGCCCACGTGCAGTATTCGACCGTCCAGAACTGGTCGAAGAACACCTACAATCTGAACACCAAACGCGCTATCGTCGGTAAGAACGGCCGCATGGAGTGGGTTTCGGGCTCGATGGGCTCGAAGGCCACTATGCTCTACCCCGCGACGATTCTCAACGGCCGCGGTGCCTCCGACAATCACATCACCATCGCCTTCGCCAGCGAAGGGCAAAACATCGACACCGGCGCGAAAGTCTACCACAACGCCCCCGAGACCAAATCGACTATCGTCTCGAAGTCGATCTCTCGCGGTGGCGGCCGCACCAACTACCGCGGACTCGTCCGTATCGCACACGGGTCGACCGATTCGTCGTGCTCCGTCGAGTGTGACGCACTGATGTTCGACAACGCGTCTACCTCAGACACGATGCCCCACATAGAGATTCACGAGAACAGAGTCGACGTCGCTCACGAGGCGACTGTGGGGAAGATTGGCGACGAGGACATCTTCTATCTCCAGTCTCGCGGACTCGACGACGAGGAAGCGAAACAGCTCATCGTCTCCGGGTTCATAGAACCCATCACGAAGGAGCTCCCCATCGAGTACGCCGTCGAACTCAACCGACTGGTCGAGTTGGAGATGGAGGGGAGCCTCGGCTAGGCTCGCGATATCGTATCTCACTCTGTTATTATCTCCCTTCGAAGCGTCAGATTACGCATGCCTTCCTACTCGATGACGGCACTCGTCGCCGTCTTTCTCGTCGGCCTCGTCCTCGGTGGTGTCGGTGTCACCTTCGTCACCCCCACGGAGACGGCTTCCTCCCCGACATCTTCGATAGCCGCCGCGACTGGGTGTCTCGTCGATGGCGAGACTGCCCCCTCGTCGTGGGCCGTCCGAATGCCCGCGGGCGAGCAGACGTCGTTCGCCTTCAATCGGACGTTCACCCACGACACGCCGAGCGTCAGAATCGACGGAGACGTCGAGATGGTCGCAGACGGCGAGTACGTCTACCACCTGACGACGAGTCCGGACGAAGACAGCGAGAAGACGCCATCCGAAGACTGCACGCCGCGGACGACGATGGACGCCGTGGTGACGATTCCGAGTGACTACGAGACGTTCACGGTGACGTTCGACGGCGAAGCGATGGTCACCATCGAGAACGACGGGTCGGGCCCCCTGTTCCGGTCGCTGGAAGGCTAGTCCCTATTGCTCGGGTGCCGGTCGCTTGAACACGAGCGCCGTCTGCCCGCTGTTCGCGCCGGCACCGCGCGAGTCGGAAATCGTGTCCACGAGTTCCCAGCCGTCGCCACCGAGGGAGTTGAGGGCGTCCTCCATCGGAGAGGTATCGCCGCTGAACAGGCCACCGTCGGCCGTACGGACGATTTTGTACTCCCAGCGACTTCCAGCGTCGCTCACGATTGCACCTCGCGACGTTCGTAGACGACGAACGAGAATCCCTCCCGGTCGTCTCGGTCGGTCTCGACCCACTCGTCTCGATCCCACTCGGGGAACCGGGTATCGCCCTCGTGAGCCGTGTCGAGTTCGGTGAGAATCAGCCCCGCGGCGCGGTCGAGGAACTGTTCGTAGACGGTCGCGCCGCCGACGACGTACACGGTCTCGACGCCCATCTCGTCGGCCGCGTCCTCGGCGGCGGCAACCGCGGCTTCGACGGAACCGACCGCCTCCGCGCCCTCGGGGAGGTCGAGGTCGCGGGTCGTCAGGACGACGCTGTGACGGTCCGGAAGCGGGCCGCCGAGCTGGCGGGCGATGCTCTCGTAGGTCTTGCGCCCCATCACGACCGGGTGGCCGGTCGTCGTCCGCTTGAAGTGTTT
Source organism: Haloferax sp. AB510 (assembly GCF_024136985.1). Taxonomy (NCBI): domain Archaea; kingdom Methanobacteriati; phylum Methanobacteriota; class Halobacteria; order Halobacteriales; family Haloferacaceae; genus Haloferax; species Haloferax sp. AB510. The sequence goes on along the minus strand of NZ_JAMYJY010000060.1, from coordinate 3,789 downwards.
CAGGTCCTCGGGGAGGTGCCACGGCATGTCGCCGTCGCGGCCGATGACGCGGTTGTCGGCGACGGCGGCGACGAGGACGAACCGGACCGCGGCGTCGTCCTCGGGTTCAGACCCAGCAGGCTCCTCGCCGCTCATTCGGCCACCGCGAAGCGAATCCCGTCGGCGGGGTCGTAGTCGCGGAGGACGATGTCCTCGAACGAGAGGTCTTCGAGCGGCACGTCGGCCACGTCCAGCGTGGGGCGCTCGCGGGGCTCGCGCGAGGCCTGCAGGAGCAGCCCGGGAACGTGGTCGTAGTCTTCCTCGCCCTCGGCTTCCTCGGGTGCCGCGTCGAGGAGCCACTCGCGTACGTCGAGGTATCCTTCGGGGGACTCCACGTCGGCGAGGCGGGTCTGGAGTTCATCGAGGTGGTCGCCGTACCACGCGCCGCGCTCGCCGGTGCCGCAGTAGACGTGGGCGTCGACGATGGTGTGGGCGAACGACCCGAGTTCGAAGCCGGCGCGCTGGGCGACGACCTGCGCGAGGATGGCGTACGCCGCGAGGTTGAACGGGACGCCGAGCGCGATGTCGCCCGAGCGCTGGGTCAGATGGAGGTTGAGTTCGTCGCCCTGCACGTTGAAGACGAAGGTGTAGTGACACGGCGGAAGCGTCGAGATGGCCGCGTTCGCGGGGTGCCACGCGTTGATGACCAGCCGGCGCGAGTTCGGGTTCTCGTCAAGCGTGTCGAGGACGTACGCGAGCTGGTCGAACGTCCCCTCGTCGTTCATCCAGCGGTGGTCGTCTTCGGGCCACGCCTCGCCCGCAAGCCCTTCCTCGGGGACCGGGTAGCGCCGCCAGAACCGACCGTAGGCCGTGTCGAGGTGGCCCTCCTCGTCGGCCCACGCGTCCCAGATGCCCGTCTCCTCGCGCAGGGTGCGGATGTGTTCCTCGCCGGAGAGGTACCACAGCAGTTCGTGGATGAGGGAGTTCCAGCGGAAGCCCGAGAGGTCCTTGGTCGTGAGAAGCGGGAAGCCCTCCTGAAGATCGACGGTGTAGTGCTTCGAGAAGCCCGAGATGGTGTCTACGCCGGTTCGGTTGGGTTTGTGTTGTCCGGTGCCGAGAACGTCTGTCACGAGGTCGAGATATTGGCGCATGAGAGGTGTCCTGGTTGGGTGTTGCTCTCGGTTGCGAGTTCTTTCGCTTTTCGGCTCAGGTCCACAGCGCCCACAACACGGAATAGCCCGCTTTTCGTACCTGTGCCCATGATTCGCAACCTCGCGCAGGGAATCCGAGTCTTCACGAGCAACGTCTTTCTCGTCGACGGCGAGACCACCGCGCTCGTCGACGCCGGCGCGAACTTCGACGTAGTGCCGAAGGTCCGTGAGTTCACGGACTCGCTCGACGCGGTGTACCTCACGCACACCCACCCGGACCACATCGGAAACGTCGACGCTGTCCGCGAGGCGTTCGACGTGCAGACGTGGGGCTACGACACCGGCAACCTCGCCGTGGACAAGCGCATCGACGACGGCGAGCGCGTCCAAATCGGCGACGACGTGTTCGAGGCGGTCCACACGCCGGGTCACAAGGACGACCACCTGTGCTTTTTCTCCCGCGGGTCGGGCGTCTGTTTCGCGGGTGACCTCGTCTTCGCCAACGGCGGATTCGGCCGGACCGACCTCCCCGAGGGCGACCGCGGCGCGCTCGTCGAGAGCATCGACCGCCTGCGCGAGGTGGTCGGCGACGACCTAACCGAACTCCACACCGGCCACGGACCGAGCGTCACGACTCGCCCGAGCGAAGACCTCGAACTCGCGGCCCGCGCGGCGCGGACGAGGTGAGTCACCCACTCGGCCTTGCCGCCGCTCAACCGGCCTCGACGCCGCCCAATCGCTCTCCTATCTGCTCGTGTAGCCGCCGTCGACGGTGAGCGCCTCGCCCGTCGTGAACGACGCGCCGTCGGAACAGAGCCAGACGACCGCGGAGGCGATTTCGTCCACGTCGCCGAGGCGGTTCATCGGGTGGAGCGACTCGATGCCCTTCCGGGCTTCGGGGTCGTCAAGGCCGCCCTCGCTGAGTAACGGCGTATCGACGAACCCCGGACACACCGCGTTGACGCGGACGCCCTGTTCGGCGTACTCGATGGCCGCGCTCTTCGTCAGTCCGAGGACGCCGTGCTTCGCGGCGACGTAGTGGCTCGCGTTCGCGAAGCCGACCTTCCCGAGAATCGACGCCATGTTGACGACGACGCCCCCGTCACCGTCGAGCATCGCGGGAATCTCGTGCCGCATCGACCGCCAGACGCCGTTGAGGTTCACGTCGATGACCTGTTGCCACTCGTCGAACGAGAGGTCCGCGGCCGGTTTCTGCGCGCCGCCGACGCCCGCGTTGTTGCAGGCGAAGTCGAGTCGTCCGTACTCCGAAACCGCCGTTTCGACCATCGCGGCGACGGCGTCGCCGTCTGTCACGTCCGTCTCGACGAACGTCGCCGTTCCGCCAGCCTCCTCGATGCGCGCGACGGTCTCCTCGCCTCCCTCGACGTTCACGTCGGAGACGACGACCCGCGCACCCTCGGCGGCGAACGCCTCCGCCGTCGCGCGACCGATCCCCGAGCCAGCACCGGTTACGACCGCGACTTCTGTGTCGAACTGAGCCATAGTACCTAGAGGAAACAACTACCTGACAGATAACCGTTCGTGCGACTCTCACGTCGGAAGAACGTCGCGGACGCCGACCAGCGCGAAGGAGAGCGTGACCGTGGTTACTCTTCGTCTTCTTCGGGGACGGCGTCGGGGTGGAGGCCGAAGTAGCCCGGTTCGTCGCTCCGGGGGTCGTTGATGACGAAGTCCTCCTGATTGGCGACGATCCACGGAATCGTCCACTGGACGATGCGGTCTTCGGTCTCCTCGCTGAGGTCGTCCTGCGGCGACAGCCCCTGCATGAGGCGGGCGATTTCGCCCACGGTGTACATGTAGTCGGGGTCGAGGATATCCGCGGGTTCGTACAGGAGATACCCGTAGAGGGTGTCGAACTCGTCTTTCGGCTTGGGCATACTCACGCTTCTCGGCCGACGGGCAAAACCCCGACGACCGCGGGCGGCGGGTGACGGTCGCGGGGCGCGACAGTAGTGCGACTGACGAGCGCGCGCATAGCCCCCGCACAGGCCTCGATGGCCCCATGAGTAGGCTTATCAGGCGCGACGCGAGACCCGAAACGATGAGCGACGCCGCCGCACGACTCGTCAAGACCTTCCGAGACTTCGGTGGGGACGACCTCCGAGACCTCTGGATTTTCGACCACCACGGCTACGAGCACCTCTATCTCCGGGCGGACGTTTCGGACGCGCTCGAATGCCTCGACGTCTCCCGATTCATCGACAACGAACGATTCGGGTACGTGACGAGAGACACCTACGAGACGCTGTACTACGCGGACTACGGCTACACGGTCCGCGGATTCGACTCCTTCGAGCAGTTCCGGACCTTCGTCGGCGACCGACCGACCGGCGTCCTCGCCAGCTTCGACCGCGGGGCGGACGGCCGAGACTTCGCCGCGCTGAACGACCGGGTCAGCGCGCTGAACGACGAGTTCGCCGGGGCGGAACTGTTCAGCGACCCGACTGCCCGCGACCGCCAGCCCTGAGCGGCGGACCGCACTCGCGAGAGACGGCTCTGACAACCCTCGGCACTCGATTCAATGCCGAGAGTGCCGCCGCTGGCAACGTCGCGTCCGAAAGAAAAGTCGGGATGTACCGGGTCTACTCGAAGAGTTCGACGGCCTGGTCGTAGCGGGCGGCGGGCTCGTCCCAGTCGA
>NZ_JAMYJY010000005.1:0-87256 GCF_024136985.1 Haloferax sp. AB510 | reverse complement strand
TCGGCGACGCCCGCGCCGCCGGCCGCGACGAGGTCCACGTCGTCCGAGAGGACCGCGAGCCGGTCGGTCGGCACGGCCGCGAACTCGGCGTAGCCACCGTAGTGGTCCTTGCCGATGCCGGTGCCGACGACGTGGTCGCCTTCGGCGAAGCCGGTGACGTCGGCCCCGACCGCCGCGACCGTCCCGGCCACGTCGACGCCGGGAATCATCGGCATCGCGAAGGGTTGGTACGAGCCCTCGCGGAAGTACGTGTCGACGGGGTTGACGCCCGCGGCCGCGACTTCAACGAGTACCTCATCCGCCGCCGGGTCGGGCGTGTCGATGTCGTCTACTTGGAGCACGTCGCGTCCGCCGTGGTCGTGGAATCTGACAGCGCGCATAGTCACACAGAAGTTCTTATCCTATTACGTATTTTCCCTACACCATGGACCGAAACCTCGCGCCGTGGCAGAAACGAGGCGGTCCGATGTACCTCTCTGAGAAACAACTCTTGAGCCGGCTAGTAGAGCGTGGGGTTTCCACGCCCGAGGATCTCGCGGAGGACCGGTTTCGAGAGAACGTAATTCGGCTTCAATGCCGCTTGCTCGCCCGTGTAGGGGCAGTCGTGGAAGTCGCTGAAGATACATTCGAAGCGACCGCATCTGGCGAGGCCGTCTTCGCCGAGGAGGGTTGTTCTCCCTGGTTCTCTGGGGAGGATCTCGTCATCGATGAGGAACTCTGTGTCTCCGACTGGCGTCTCACCGACTTTTCGAAGTTAGACCCGACAGACATCAAGCAGATTAACCTCCAGTTCTTCAGAGATCCGGAGAACGACTATCGAATCCTCAACGAATCGCCAACATATACCCAACAAAAAATTCTCGGAGCTACCGATTGGAAACTAAACCGCTTGCTCCGCGAGTTCCCACGGACAGAATCACTCTCACAGCAGTGTGCTCATTGGATGCGTGCGTTTGCTGGAATTCACACGTTTCCGGATGCGAACCATCGAACAGGGATGGCCTCTTTGTACGGTTTACTGAAGCAGAACGATGTCGACTTTCCCGACGAGGAGTGGCCCGGAGATCATATTGAGCGTGCCGTACTGCATTCCAAGATAATTCGTGGCCTCCATTCGGATGTGAAATACAATTCCCTGTGGCTGAAAGACGAACTATACGTTAGTTGGCATCGCTATTTCCGAAATTTCCTCTTGGACTGCGAGAATCGTATGCCGATGAAGCCGACGCTCAAACAGTTACGAAGCGTAATCAACCACGGTCGGGAAAACGGATTTTAGCTCAGACTCGGTCCTCGGCGACCTCTCCGGGCGAACCCATTGCCACGTATTTGTCGTGGTTCCTCTCGATGTTCTTGCTGATTAGATCCAGCGTATCTGGGTTCATCTCTGTATGCGCTTTAGATTGCATATACGCAAAAGTGTTTTCCTATCCAGAGCTTCGGGTTAATTTGACCCTACGCGTGCCGCTCAGCCCTCATAGAATGCATATATGCAAAACAAGTCATCTATTAGGTGAGTCTGACACCGTCGACCCTGAACGTAGATGAATGGGATTTAAGCGCGTGCCTTTCCCTCCCACGCATGGTAATGAAGCTTCACGAATACCAAGCGAAGGATATCTTCGCAGAGGCTGGGATTCCGGTGCCAGAGTCCCGTCTCGCGTCGTCGGTAGAGGAGGTCATGGAGGCGGTCGAGGAGATCGGATACCCCGCCGCCATCAAGGCGCAGGTACACGTCGGTGGGCGTGGCAAGGCCGGTGGCATCAAAATCGCCATGGACGAGGACGAGGCTCGACAGGCCGCAGAGGACATCCTCGGGATGGACCTCAAGGGCTACACGGTCGACCGAGTGCTCGTCGAGGCCGGCGTCGACTTCGAAAACGAGCTGTACGTCGGCATCACGATGGACCGCAGCGAGGGCAAGCCCGTCGCGATGGTCTCGACGGAGGGTGGCGTCAACATCGAGGAAGTCGCAGAGGAGAACCCGGACGCAATCGCCCGCGAGCACATCGACCCCGCGTTCGGCCTGCACCCGTATCAGGCGCGTAAGGTCGTCTTCGAGGCGGGCATCCCCCGCGACGTCGCATTCGATGTCGCCTCGTTCCTCACGACGCTGTACGACCTCTACGAGTCGAACGACGCGTCGGACATCGAAATCAACCCCGTCATGATCACGTCCGACCGCGACATCGTCGCCGCGGACGCCGTCATGAACATCGACGACGACGCCCTGTTCCGTCACGACGACCTCGCGGCGATGGAAGAGGACGCCTACGAGAACGACCTCGAAGCCAAGGCCGGCGAGTACGGCTTCGACTACGTCCGCCTGTCGGGTAACGTCGGTATCATCGGCAACGGTGCCGGGCTCGTCATGACGACGCTCGACCTCGTGGACTACTTCGGCGGCGAACCCGCCAACTTCCTCGACATCGGCGGCGGCGCGAAGGCCGAGCGCGTGGCGAACGCGCTGGACATGGTCTTCTCCGACGAGAACGTCGACTCCGTCGTGTTCAACATCTTCGGCGGCATCACCCGCGGCGACGAGGTCGCCAAGGGTATCAACGAGGCGCTGGAGAGCTTCGACGAGATTCCCAAGCCGGTCGTCGTCCGCCTCGCGGGCACGAACGCCGAGGAGGGCATGGAGATTCTGAACACGGACCTCGTACAGGTCGAGGGGACGCTGGAGGACGCCGTCCAGCGTGCCGTCAAGAACGCACAGGAGGTGTCCCAATGAGCATTTTCGTCGACGACGACACGCGGGTAGTTGTACAGGGTATCACGGGTGGCGAAGGCAAGTTCCACACCCGCCAGATGGTTGAGTACGGCACGAACGTCGTCGCCGGGACCTCCCCCGGAAAGGGCGGTCAGGACGTGGACGGCATCCCCGTCTACGACACCGTCGAAGAGGCGGTCGACGAGGAAGACGCCAACGCCTCGGTCGTGTTCGTCCCACCGGCGTTCGCCGGCGACGCCATCTTCGAGGCGCTCGACACGGACCTCGACCTCGTCGTCGCCATCACCGAGGGCGTCCCGACGCAGGACATGGCCAAGGTCAACAAGCGCCTGTCGGAGACCGACACGCGTCTCATCGGACCCAACTGCCCGGGCATCATCACCCCCGGCGAGTCCAAGCTCGGCATCCTCCCCGGCAACATCTTCGAGGAGGGTAACGTCGGTCTCGTCTCCCGCTCCGGCACCCTCACCTACCAGGTCGTCTCGAACCTGACCGAGCGCGGCATCGGCCAGACCACCGCCATCGGCATCGGCGGCGACCCCATCATCGGCACGTCGTTCGTCGACGCCCTCGAAGCGTTCGAGAACGACCCCGACACGCACGCTGTCGTCATGTGCGGCGAAATCGGCGGCGAGGACGAAGAGCAGGCCGCGAAGTTCATCGCGGAGAACATGGACACGCCCGTCGCCGGCTTCATCGCCGGCCGCACGGCACCGCCGGGCAAGCGCATGGGTCACGCCGGCGCTATCGTCTCCGGTTCGGGAACGGGCACCGCGGAGTCCAAGATTTCCGCCCTCAACGACGCGGGTGTCCCCGTCGGTGACACCCCCAACGAGGTCGCCGACCACATCGAAGACTTCCTCTAAGCCCGCTCGAACGCGGGTTTCAACTCGGTTCGGTTCTTTTTGGCCCTATCGCAACGTCGCGCCGCATAGCCCGCAGCGCCCGCCATCGGTCGCGTTCGGAACGCCGCACTCCCGGCAGACCGCCGTCCGCCGGCGCGACTTCTCCCGCGCGGACCGCAGGAACGTCGTCGGGTCGAGCGCCGTCCCGGTCGGCCCGCCGCCCTCGTCGATCCTGTCGAGGACGCGCTCGACGAGGTCGTCCTCGCGCATGGCGTCGAGCAGCCTGACGAATCCGACGAACAGGAGCGACGGCGCGACGATACAGAAGCCCGCCACGAGCAGGCGGAACTCGGTTTCCATGTGGCTTGCTAGCGCTCGACAGATGTATCGTTGGCGCTCGCATCGCCCGCAGGCACTCGCGCACGTCGACGGCCCGAACGCCGTCGCCTCCGACTCGATTATCTTGTTTGATACTCAAGTGCGCGGATTTATGCACCGTATTCCGGTCGATACGGTAATGGCCGAGAATCTCGTTTTGGAGGCCGAATCACGGCTTCCTGATGCGATTACGGAGAGCTACACGCGGCGGCTCGTCGCCGCGATGCTGCTCGTTTCAGTCGTCGTCGCTGGGGTCGGAGTCGTCCAGTATCAACAGACGGCATCCACGATAGACGAGGACGCCCGCGCCGACCTGCTCACCGAGGCCGAACGCGAGGCCCTGCAGGTGAACACGTGGTTCGACGAGCGGACCCGTCTCGCGACCATCGTCGCCGACGACCCCTCCGCCGGGAGCACCCTCGACGGGCGGTCCTCGGCGACCCTGACGGCCGCCAAAGAGGACATGCCCGCCGACGTGGCCGCGCTCCACTTCGTCGACACCGAGACGACGACCGTCCTCGGCTCGTCCGAGGAGGGCGCGGTCGGGACGACGCTGTTCGAAGACGGGTCGCTTCCGCTCCCCGCGAGCGCCGACCTCTCGGACGACGGCGTCGAGCGGACCACCGTCTACGTCGAAGACGGCGTCGCCTACATGGGTTTCGTCGCGCCGCTTCCGTCCATCGAGCCCCGTGCAATCGTCCTCGTCGCCGAGGCGTCCTCACTCGGGGCCGCGCTCGACGGTAACCACATCGACGGCGGCTTCACCCAACTCGTCACGAGCGACGGACGCGTCCTCTACGACGGCGGTGGCGGCCAATCCAACGTCGCCTATCCCGCCGCTGAGGCGTCCGAACTCGACGCCGCCTTCGCCGGCGAGACGGGCGTCAGCCGCCTCGCCCCTGTCGAGGGCTTCGTCTCCTCGCCGCACGTCGTCGCGCACGTCCCCGTCTCCGGTGGCGTGCTCCTCCTGCACGCCCCCGCGAGCAGCGTCTTCGCGCTCTCCCGGAGCGTCGGTCTCCAGATTGCGACGTTGCTCGCGCTTTCGATGCTCGGCTTCGTCGCCTTCGCGCTCATCGTTCGCGGGAACACCGCGCTCCCGCTCGTCGACCTTGCGTCGACCGTCTCCGCGCTCCGCGACGGCGACCTCGACGTGGAGGTCGAAACCGACCGGCGAGACGAGTTCGGGCAGGTCGTCCGCGGCGTCGACAACCTTCGCGACGACCTCCGCGACCAGCGCGCCGACGCCCGCGCCTACAGCGAGGCGATGACCCGCGCGGCCGACGGTGACCTCCGTGTGCGCCTCTCGACCGACTCCGAGAGCCGCGACATGGCGACGGTCGCCGCCGCGTACAACGAGATGATGGACGACATCGAACAGACCGTCAGTACGGTCAAGACCTTCGGCGAGGACGTGGCGACGCTCGCCGACCGCGTGGCCGACCGCGCCGACGACGTTTCGGCCGCGAGCGAGGAGGTGTCGGCCTCGGTCCAGCAGATTTCCGAGGGCGCGAGCGAGCAGACGGACAGCCTCGTCGCCGCCGCCGACGAGATAAACGACCTCTCGGCGTCCATCCAGCAGATTGCCTCGTCGGCCGACGAACTCGTCCGACTCACGGAGGAAGCCGAAGCACGCTCGCTCGACGGACAGACCGCCGCCACCGACGCTCTCGACGACATCGACGCCGTGCGCGCCGAGACGGAGGCGACCGTCAGCGAGGTCCACGAGCTCGACGACCGCCTCGCTCGAATCGAGGACATCGTCGAGGTCATCACCGACATCGCGGAACAGACCGACATCCTCGCGCTCAACGCGAACATCGAGGCCGCCCGCGCGGGCGAGGCCGGCGAGGGCTTCGCCGTCGTCTCCAACGAGGTCAAACAGCTCGCACAGGAGACCAAGTCCTCGGCGGGCGACATCGAGTCGCTCGTCGCCGAAATCGAGACCCAGCGCGACGCCGTCATCTCCCGCATCGAACGCATGCGGGCGCAGGTCGAAGAGAGCGCCACCTCAGTCGACGAGGCGCTTTCGTCTTTCGACGGCATCGTCGAGCGCGTCGAGGAGACGACCGCGAGCGTCCACGAGATTTCGGACGCCACGGGCAGTCAGGCCGACTCCTCTCAGGAGGTGCTGTCGATGACCGACGAGATCGCGGGTATCTCCGAGGAGACCGCCGCCGAGGCCGAGAACGTCTCCGCGACCGCCGAAGAGCAGAGCGCCGCACTCGTCGACGTCAACGGGGACGTGCGCGAGCTCTCGTCGCACGTGAGCCACCTCGACGACCTTCTCGACGCCTTCGAGGTCGACGACGGAGAGGAGGTCTCAGCGACCGTCGACGACGTGCTCGGCGACGCGGCCGCCGGCTCCGGCGCGAGCACCGACCCGGCCCAGTCCCGCTCCGCGTCCGACTCCCACCCCGAGCGAGAACCCTTGCCCGCGGACGACTGAGATGCGCGTCGACGAAATCATGACCGAGGAGGTGGCGACCGTCGGACTGGGGTCGAGCGTCGCCGACTGCGCGCGAGTCATGCTCCGCGAGGGAGCAGGAAGCGTCGTCGTGATGGCCGACGGCGGTCCCGCGGGCATCGTCACCGAGTCGGACGCGCTCCGCGCCGGCGTGGCGAGCGGCAAGCCCCTCGCCGCGGTCCCGGCCCGTGCGGTCATGTCGAACCCCATCAAGTGGGTCCGACCGGACTCCACGACGCGCGTGGCCGCGGAGAAGATGCGCGACCAGCGGGTGAAAAAGCTCGTCGTCGTCGACGGCGCGGAGATGGTCGGCATCGTGACCGCGACGGATATCGCCTTTCACCTCTCGGACGTGGCCCGCGGCGTCGGCCAGATGATAGAACTCAAGGACAAGTGGGAGTCGGACCGCCGGTTCCGCTGACCCCATCGCTGCTCGCCGGTTACCCTACACCGATTGCTACCGCGGACCAAACTCGGCGAAGCGTTGATAACGTCGTCTCGCTTCTAGTCGCGACGAGTGTACGACCGTCTCGCGTCGATTCGTCCCCGCGTCCGGTCCGGCCTCGAACGAGCGTTCGCGGCGGACCACACCCCCCACGAGGTCGCCGCTAGCTTCGCGTTCGGCGTCTTCTTCGTGGCCATGCCGACCGCAGGGACCGCCCTCGCGCTGTTCGCCCTCATCGCCTACTTCGTCGAGCGGGCGAGCCGACTCGCGCTCGTCGCCACGCTCGTCGTCTTCAACCCGCCCGTCAAGTGGGCGGTCTACGGCGCGAGCTTCTGGCTCGGGTCGCACCTGCTCGGCCCGGTTCCGGGCACATCGGTCGCGGACGTGTCGCTCAGCGCCGGTCTCGACATCCTCCTCCGACAGCTCGTCGGCAACACGATTCTCGCCGTCGTCCTCGCCGTCGTCGGCTACGCGGTGACGCTCCAACTGGCGCGTCTACACCACCGACGACAGCGGTCGGCGACACCGACTCACAGCGCGGACGCCCGGAACGACGACACCCGGTCCGACGTGTCGTCGTGACTACCGCTGTGACCGTTCTTCTCTGCCCGCTTCGAACGCCCGGAGCGACTGGATGAGCTTGTAACCCAGATAGACGACCGCGAGCGGGATGAGGAGCAACAGCGCGAGGATGACGAGTTCGGGACCGCCGGGGATTTGCAGGAGGGTCATGGGGTGGGATTCGCGGGCAGAAGCCATAGTGGTTGGTGGTGCGGTGTCGAAATGCACGGGGACGGGTCACTAGACGCGATTCACGCTCGTTTCGCTCGCGTGAACCTCACTCGCAACGCTCTGCGACTCACGGCTTCGCCGTTCGTTTTACTGCGACACTGCGTGTCGCCGTTGCTCGCTGGTTCAAATCTGCCCGCGACACGATTGCACGCGACTCGTGGCACCGAGCACACGCTACGCGGTGCTCGGTAGATAACTCGTTGCGAGAAAGTAGTGGGTTGGGGCAGATTTGAACTGCCGGCCTCCTCCATGTCAAGGAGGTGTCATAACCAGACTAGACCACCAACCCGGTTACGGTGCTTCCCGCGCCCGTTCGGACGCATCTCTCCGTTGTCCGGGGTTACAATTTAAGCTTTCGAATCGGACTACGTGCGGCGATTCGGGTCACAGCGCGCTCCCACCGTCCGACGCGGTCGATTCACCCCGAGCGGTGACCGTTCGATGCCGGCGATTTTCGCCAGCCCGACACGCTTAAGCCGATGTACGAATTTGTACATCATAACCCGAAGAAGTACATCGGTGATTACCAATGCAGGATTATATCGAACGTGTGACTGGCGGTGCGGACCTGACTGTCGAGGAGGCGCGCGACGCCGCGCGGGCGGTCTTCGAGGACGCGACCGAGGCGCAAATCGGCGCGCTCCTCGCCGCGCTCCGAGCGAAAGGCGAGACCGAGGCCGAAATCGCGGGCTTCGCGCAGGGAATGCGCGACGCCGCCCTGACCATCGAGCCCGACCGCGGCCCGCTCGTCGACACCTGCGGCACCGGCGGCGACGACTACAACACCATCAACGTCTCGACCACGAGCGCGCTCGTCGCGGCCGGCGCGGGCGCGGCGGTGGCCAAGCACGGCAACTACTCCGTCTCTTCGTCTTCTGGGAGCGCCGACGTGCTGGAGGTCGCCGGCGTGAACGTCGAGGCCGAACCCGAGTCCGTCGAGGCGTGCATCGAGGACAACGGCGTCGGCTTCATGCTCGCGCCCGTGTTCCACCCCGCGATGAAGGCCGTCATCGGCCCGCGGAAGGAACTCGGTATGCGGACCATCTTCAACGTCCTCGGGCCGCTGACGAACCCCGCCGGGGCCGACGCGCAGGTCCTCGGTGTCTACGACTCCGACCTCGTCCCCGTCATCGCCGAGTCGCTGTCGCACATGCCCGTCGAGCGCGCCCTCGTCGTCCACGGCTCCGGCATGGACGAAATCGCGCTCCACGACGCGACCACGGTCGCCGAAATCGACGGCGACGAAATCACCGAGTACACCCTCACGCCTGCCGACCTCGGCCTCGAGCAGGCCCCCATCGAGGAAGTCGCCGGCGGTACCCCGCAGGAGAACGCCGACGACCTCGAAGGCATCCTCACCGGCGACGTGACTGGGCCGAAGCGTGACCTCATTCTCGCCAACGCCGGCGCGGCCGTCTACGTCGCCGACCTCGCGGACTCGCTGGCGGAGGGCGTCGAAGTCGCCCGCGACGCTATCGAGTCCGGCGCCGCGAAAGCCAAACTCGACGCGCTCCGGGAGGCGTGAGATGACCCGCGTCAAAGTGTGCGGCGTCACCGACGAAGCCGACCTCGCCGCCGTCGACGCGGCCGGTGCCGACGCGGTCGGTGCCATCTGCGACGTGCCCGTGGACACGCCCCGCGAGATACCTCGCGAGCGCGCCCGCGAGCTGTTCGCCGCCGCGCCGCCGTTCCTCACGACCGTTCTCGTGACGATGCCCGACTCCATCGACCACGCCCGCGACCTTGCCCGCGAGGTCCAACCCGATGTACTCCAACTCCACGGCGATTTCGCGGCCGACGACCTCGACTCGCTCCGCGCGACGGGCGTCGGCGTCGTCCCCGTCGTCGACGCGACCGACCTCGACCGCGCACGCGACCTCGCGCCCGTCGTCGACGCTATCCTCGTCGACACTCCCTCCGCGTCCGGCGCGGGCGGCACCGGCGAGACCCACGACTGGGACGCCTCGCGCGAACTCGTCGCGGCGGTCGACGTGCCCGTGGTACTCGCGGGCGGTCTGACGCCCGACAACGTCGCTGAAGCGGTTCGGACGGTCGACCCCTACGGTGTCGACGTCGCAAGCGGCGTCGAGGCCTCCGGCGGCGTCAAGGACCACGACGCGGTCCACGCCTTCGTCGCTGCGGCGAAGGCGGCCCGTGGGGAGTCCGACGACCACGAGGAGGTCGTCGCGTGACGGCTCCCGACACCGACCGCGATGAGTTCGTCGACCTCGTCGGCGACGCGGACGAGCCGGTCGTGACGCACCTCGTGACCGACCTCGACGTGTCCGTGGACCCGCTGGCCGCGTACACGACCCTCGCCGACCGCAGCGACTACGGTTTCCTCTTGGAGAGCGCCGAAAAGGTCTCCTCCAGCAACCCGCAGGGCGCGTTCTCCGCGCCCGCGACGGTCGCCGACTCGCACGCCCGCTTTTCGTTCGTCGGCTACGACCCCGAAGCGGTCGTGACGGTCGGCCCCGACGGCGTCGACGTGACCGACCTCGGCGGTCCCGCCGCGGAGTTCGTCGGTGCGGGCGACGGCGACGTGCTCGACTCTCTGCGTGGCGCGCTCCCCGACCTCCCGCGCGTCAACTTCCCCGAGACGGACCGCCAGACCCTCACTGGCGGCTTGGTCGGCTTCCTCGCCTACGAGGCCGTCTACGACCTCTGGCTCGACGAGGTCGGCCGCGAGCGCCCCGACACCGACGACCCGGACGCCGAGTTCGTCCTCACGACCCGGACCCTCTCGTTCGACCACCGCGAGGACGCCGTTCGCCTCGTCTGCACCCCTGTCGTCTCGCCCGACGACGACCCCGGCGAGGTGTACGACGGCGTCGTCGCCGAGGCCGAACGCGTCGCCGAAAAGCTCCGGGCGGCGGACGACCCCTCGCCCGGCGGCTTCGAGCGAACCGGCGAGGAAGCCGGCTCCCGCGAGGAGTACGAGGCCGCGGTCAGGAAGACGAAAGAACACGTCCGCGACGGCGACATCTATCAGGGCGTCATCTCGCGCACCCGGAAGCTCCACGGACAGGTCGACCCGGTCGGCCTGTACGCCTCGCTGCGCGAGGTGAACCCATCGCCGTACATGTACCTGCTCCGGCACGGCGACCGGCGCGTCGTCGGCGCGAGCCCCGAGACGCTCGTCTCCGTCAGGGGCGACCGCGTCGTCGTCAATCCCATCGCGGGGACGTGCCAGCGCGGCTCCGGTCCGGTCGAGGACCGCCGCCTCGCCGGCGAACTCCTCGCCGACGGAAAAGAGCGCGCAGAGCACACGATGCTCGTCGACCTCGGCCGCAACGACGTGCGCCGGGTCTCGACGCCCGGCAGCGTCCGCGTCGAGGACTTCATGAGTATCATCAAATACAGCCACGTCCAGCACATCGAATCGACCGTTTCGGGGACGCCCAGCCCCGACTCGGACGCCTTCGACGCCACGCGCGCGACGTTCCCCGCGGGGACACTCACCGGCGCGCCGAAGGTCCGCGCGATGGAGATTATCGACGACCTCGAAGACGAGCCCCGCGGCGTCTACGGCGGCGGCGTCGGCTACTACTCGTGGACCGGCGACGCCGACATGGCAATCGTCATCCGAACCGCGACGGTCGAATCCGACGGCGCGGAAGACACCATCACCGTCCGCGCGGGAGCCGGCATCGTCGCCGACTCGGACCCGACCGCGGAGTACGAGGAGACAGAACAGAAGATGGGCGGGGTGCTCGACGCTGTCCGCCGCATCGAGTACGGGACCGAGGAGGTGTCGCAATGACGGCGATTCGGCTCGTCGTCGTCGACAACTTCGATTCGTTCACGTACAACCTCGTGGAGTACTTCTCCGAGCAGACCGTCGAGGGCGAACCGCTCGACATCGAGGTGCGAAAGAACACCGCGTCGCTCGACGAGATACGCGACCTGAACCCCGACGCCATCGTCATCTCGCCGGGGCCGGGTCATCCGAAGAACGACCGCGACGTGGGCGTGACGAACGACGTGCTCACGGAGCTTTCGACCGAGATTCCGACCCTCGGTGTCTGTCTCGGCCTCGAGGCCGCGGTGTACGC
This sequence comes from Haloferax sp. AB510, assembly GCF_024136985.1. Classification (NCBI taxonomy): domain Archaea; kingdom Methanobacteriati; phylum Methanobacteriota; class Halobacteria; order Halobacteriales; family Haloferacaceae; genus Haloferax; species Haloferax sp. AB510. Next base: position 75,543 of record NZ_JAMYJY010000005.1, on the reverse strand, counting down.
TTACGGCGGGACTATCGGCCACGCGCCGGAGCCGATTCACGGCAAGGCGTTCCCGGTCGACCACGACGCAGAGGGCGTCTTCGCCGGCCTCGAAGACGGTTTCCCGGCCGGCCGCTACCACTCGCTCGTCGCCACCGAAGTACCCGACTGCTTCGACGTCTCGGCGACGACCGACCACGACGGCGAGGCGCTCGTGATGGGCGTCCGCCACCGCGAGTACCCCATCGAGTGCGTCCAGTTCCACCCGGAGAGCGTGCTCACGGGGTCGGGACACGGCGTCGTCAGAAACTTCCTCACGTCTGTCGCCGGCTTCGACGTGGCCTGAGCAGGTCGGATCCAGCCGCGTTGAGGGACGACTGCTGAATCCGACCCTGCCCGACCCCGCCGAGCTACCTTCACTTTTCAGCCGCGGACAGACGGCTCTGCTGCCGCCTCAGAGGACGTTGATGCCGAAGAACGAAAGCAGCAGCAGCGCTCCGACGATGATGGCGGCGATGGTGACCAGTCGCCACGCGACTTTGAGGAACAGTCGGCCGACGAGGATGACGACGGCGACGGCCACGAGCACCACGAGCATCTGACCGAGCGGCCCGGCGAGCAGGCCGCCGAGCTGTAACGGGGTGAGCGCGAGGGGTGTCAGTACCATACCCCGATATGACACCCGTAGAGCGGATAAGCTTGTGGGCGGTCTCGTCTCGCGGTTCCGGTGTGATTTCCCCGCCGAAACGACCGATTTCGGCACCCTTGAGCTGCCGGGAGATTCTAACATACGAATTCTGATAGTTGTGTGAATGTCGACTGTCCGGTCTCCCTTTATATCCTTCCCGGTGATGCGGGACAGTTCACCATGTGACGGTTTCAGAGCCGTCGTCTCCCCCCTCACGTTCTACTGGATATCGTCGCTACGTCTTGCGATTTTTTGCGGTGAGATTTCACTTCCGCTCCGCTCTAACTACGATTATGTGCTTCCCGTCCGTCCTATGAATCCGTGCACTTCGGACCCGGTCATCGGCCGACGACGTAATTGCACTAATTATGATACGTCCGGCGGTCGAACCTCCGAGTTCGAAGCCCTTAACCAACCACGCGACACACACCAATATCGTCACCAATGAGCGGAATTTCCGGACACTATCGACGCGACCTCGCCCGAACGCGGCTCGGGCGGGAGGGACAGTAAGATGAGCGACGCGAACCTCTCGACGGACGAACTCGTGCTTCCGGTCAAGCGGACCGAAGGCGAGACCCTCGAAGCGCGGATGACGGGCAACGCCTACAGTAACATTCTCCCCGCCCGGTACCTCCGCAAGGACGCCGACGGCGACCTCGTCGAGACGCAGGAGGACCTGTTCCCCCGCGTCGCGAAGAACATCGCGCTCGCCGAGGCCGTCTTCGAGGCCGAACAGCGCGACATCGAAATCACGGTCACGCCCGACCTCATCAAGCCAGACCACCCACGCCGCGACGAACTCGCCGCGGAGGTCTTCGGCAAGGGCGTCACGGCCGACGACGACGAGGCCGAAACGACGCTTTCGGTGTACAACGTCAACAAGTTCGCCTACGACACCCTCGTCCCCGAACTTCCGGAGGGCGTACGCGAGGTCGTCGTCGAGAAGCGCGAGACGTTCGAAGAGATGATGGGACAGCTCTCCTTTATGCCGAACTCGCCGACGCTGATGAATGCCGGCGACGAACTCCAGCAGCTTTCGGCCTGTTTCGTCGATTCCCCCGGCGACGACATCACCGACATCCACCAGACGGCCAAGGAGGCCGCCGAGGTGTTCCAGTCCGGCGGTGGCATGGGCTACGCCTTCTGGAAGCTCCGCCCCTACGGCGACGCAGTCGGTTCGACCGGCGGCATCGCCTCCGGCCCCATCACGTTCATGCGGACGTTCGACCAGATGTGCGAGACCATCGCGCAGGGCGGTGCGCGCCGCGGTGCGCAGATGGGCGTCATGCGCGTCAGCCACCCCGACGTCATCCAGTTCCTCCACGCGAAGAACAAGGACGTTTCGCTCGCGCACACGCTCCGCCTGAACGACCCCGACGACTTCACCCACACCAAGTTCGTCGACGCGCTCGACGAGGCGCGCGAACTCATCGACGAGGACGGCCGCGTCCCCAAGCACCTCCGTAACGCCGTCGAAGGCCACCTCTCGAACTTCAACATCTCTGTCGGCATCACCGACGGCTTCATGGAGGCGCTGTACAACGACGAGGAGTTCGTCTTCACGAACCCCCGAACCGAAGAGCCGCACGTCGCCACGCCCCAGACGAAGGAAATCTACGACATGTTCGGTCTCGGCGAGTACGTCGAGGTCGGCGAGGTGCTGTCGGTCCCCGCGAAGGAACTCTGGGACCAGATTATCGAGGGCGCGTGGGAGAACGGCGAACCCGGCGTCGTCTACCTCGAACGCGCGAACAAGCAGCACTCCTTCGACGTCGAAAAGCACCCCGACCACCGCATCCTCGCGACCAACCCCTGCGGCGAACAGCCGCTCGAGGAGTACGAGGCGTGTAACCTCGGCCACATCAACCTCTCGACGCTCGTCGCGGAGGACTCGCCCGACTGGCGCGTCTGGTACGACGCCCACGGCGACGAGTACGACTCGCTTGAGGCCGCGACGGACGCCTTCCTGGAAGACGCCGTCGACTGGGAGGAGTTCGACCACCGTATCGAAAACGGCACGCGCTTCCTCGAAAACGTCGTCACGATGTCGGACTTCCCGGTCGAGAAGATCGAGGAGAAGGTCCGCGAACTCCGTAAAATCGGACTCGGAATCATGGGGCTCGCCCAGATGTACATCCAGCTCGGCGTCCGCTACGGCTCCGACGAGGGCAACGAAATCGCCCAACAGCTCATGACCCACATCAACCACGGGTCCAAGCGGGCGTCCCACGAACTCGCCGAAGAACGCGGCCCGTTCGAGGCGTGGGAGGACTCGAAGTACGCGAACCCGACCGAGTACCGCGAGTGGTTCGAACACCACACCGGCGAGTCCGCCGACGACTGGGAAGACGGCTACCCGATTCGAAACCACAACACGACGACCATCGCCCCGACGGGCACCACGTCGATGGTGTCGAACACCACCGGCGGCTGTGAGCCCATCTACAACGTCGCCTACTACAAGAACGTCTCCGACGACGTGCAGGGCGACGAGATGCTCGTCGAGTTCGACGACTACTTCCTCCGCGTGCTGGAGGCCAACGACATCGACGTCGAGGCCGTCAAGCGCGAGGCCCAAGAGCAGATGGCCAACAACGAGTTCGACGGCGTCGCCTCGCTGTCGACCGTCCCGGACGCCATCTCCGAACTGTTCGTCGTGACCTCCGACCTCGCGGGCATCGAGCACGCGGGCGTCCAGTGCGCCCTCCAGAGCGGCGTCGACTCCGCCATCTCGAAGACCTGTAACTTCCCGAACAGCGCGTCGAAGGAGGACATGGACGAGGTCTACCGCTACATCTACGACCACGGCGGCAAGGGCGTCACCGTCTACCGCGACGGCACCCGCTCGAAGCAGGTGCTCACCACGCGCGCGAAGAACACCGAATTCTCCGACGACGAGGAGGCCGCCGAAGCCATCGTCTCGCAGATTCGCGACGTGTTCGGCGACGTAGAGGCGTTCCTCGAATCCGAAGAGGTCTCAGACCTCATCGGCAGCGAACTCGAACTCGCCTTCGCCGACTCCCCGAGCGACGTTGGCAAGAAGCGCCCCCGTCCGGACGTGCTGTACGGCGTCACTCAGCGCATCGATACCGGCTACGGGAAGCTCTACGTCAACATCAACGAGGACGAACACGGCGAGCCGTTCGAGCTGTTCGCCAACATCGGTAACTCCGGCGGCTTCACCGCCTCCTTCACCGAGGCGCTCGCCAAGACCGTCTCCACGTCGCTCCGCTCGGGGGTCGACCCCGAGGAGATTGCGAACGAACTGAAGGGTATCCGGAGCCCGAAGGTCGCCTGGGACAAAGGCGAGCAGATTAACTCCATCCCGGACGCCATCGGCACCGCGATGCGCCGGTACCTCGACGGCGACATCGACAAGGGCTACCCGCAACAGCAGAACCTGACTGAGGTCGAAGCCGAGGCCGCCGCGGCCGAGGACACGAACACCGACGGCGGCGTCGCCGTCGGCGACGAGTCCAACGGTAACTCTGACGCCGTCGCGGACCTGCTCGCGGCGGGCGAGAGCCCCGAGTGTCCCGAGTGCGGCGAGATGGACCTCTACTACTCCGAAGGCTGTAAGACCTGCCAGAACTGCGGCTGGTCCGAGTGCTGAACGCGAGACGGTAACTCGCCACCGTCGCTGTCTCGTCCGTCGCTCGCTTTCCGCTCTTTTCGTTTTGCGCTTCCATTCCCCACGAGCCAGTTCTCTCTATCTCGCTGGCGTGTTCGACGGCGGTCTCGTTGAGACCGGCGGGCGAGACACGCCAATGGCGGACTCCATCGCTCGTCCGGTGACCCTCTCTGCTCGGGGACAGCTATCGCTCTCTTGTGATGGACCACCCCTCAACGACGGGAGAGCTGTAGTGAAACGGAGTGCGACTGTGGAGACCGCGCTCATATTGCTCCTGTGACCCATGCTGTTCGAGACGACGTGTATCGACCGACAAGACGAGAGACGCACTCTTTCGGCCGTGTCGACTTGTGTCGAACGTCGTGAACTGCGAGCGCGTCAGCCCACGTCGTCGGCCACGACTGCTATCGGTTTCGCCTCACACACGGTAGTTGACTGGCCGTCGCCCGGTGCAATTCGTTCTCCGCACGTCGCCGACGGAACGCGAAGGCTGGCCTTCGATGAAACCAAACCACGCACAGCGACTGGGAGAATAAGGACCACCTCGGCACGACTGCGCGGCTCGGTTCTGTATCGTCGTCTGGTCGTCAAGCGGAGTCGTCGCCACTAGCTGGTGTTGACTCCGAGGTCTACATATCGCGACGCTACTCGCCGTTTGACTGCGTGACGACTGTCGACGCGAGTGCTGCGGCTATCGGGTCAGCGTCGAAAGAAAGGAAAAACGCCGGGAAGAGTCCCGGTGGTTAGCTGTCGTTAGTTGTCGCGGCGGACCGCGAGGAGCGCAGCGGCGACGAGCGCGACGAGGGCGACAACGACACCGAAGCCGGGCGTCTGGGACGACGTGGTGGTCGTCTCAGCCGTCGTGGTGGCGGCGGTGGTCGTCGTAGCCTCAGTCGTGGTCGTCGTGGTCTCAGTCGTGGTCTCCGTAGCGGTCGTGGTCTCCGTAGCCGTCGTGGTGTCGGAGTCCACCGACTCAACGACGTTGCCGTCGACCTCTTCGTTCGGTGCGACGCCACCGCGGGCCGTCACCGTGAAGGTGTCGCCGACGCTCTGCTCGGAGAAGTCGAAGCTACCCGAGAGCGAGCCGTCTGCCTGGACGTAGACCGTAGCGGTCTTCAGGAAGCGCGGCTGCGTGTCGCCGTCGGACTCAACGCGGAGCGTGAGTTCCGTACCGGGCGCGACGTTCGAGGAACCAGAGATCATCTGGTCCGCAGCGTTCGTCACGTTGATCGGGTCGGCGAGGGTGTGCTCGGCTTCGAGGTGCTCGTAGGAGTCAGTCGCCGCGGAGTCCTCGTCAACGAGTGCGAGGCCACTGACGTCGTCTTCCTCAACCATCTTGAACTCGACGTCGAACGAGTCATCGTCGTCGATGGAGACCTCGTTGCTCGGGGAGATCTCACCGGACGAGAGCTGTCCGTCGTCGTTGGTGTCGCGGTACGCTTCGATCTGGTCGGAGTCGAACGCGACGAAGTACGTGTCGTTATCGCCGTCGGCGATGACCGAGGCGTTAGCGACGTTGATGATCTTCGGGTCGCGGTTCGGGTCCGGGTTCGTCTGGTTGATCGTCAGACGGTAGGAGTCGTCGTAGCCGTTACCGGTCGCGAAGAAGTTCGGGGTCTCGTCGTCCTGAGCGCCGACTGCGCCCTCGAGGCCGGAGGCCTCGATCTGGACGATGACCTGGTCACCGAAGGCGATCTGGCTGTCCTCGGTGATGTTGCCGTTCTCGAGCGCTTCAGTGACGTCGTCGAGGTCACCGAGCGTCTCGCCGGACGGGGCGGTCCACGTGCGGACCGCGGAGACGCCGCCTTCCTCGAGGACGAGGGTCGCGACGTTCTGGCCGTCACCGACCGAGGCACCCGGCTCGACGGAGAGATCGTAGTCGCCCGCGTCGATGAGGTTGCTCGTGGCGAGGCCGACGCCCGTTGCGCCGTCGTTGCCGGTCAGAATCTCGTCGTCGTCGTCTTCAACGTCGAAGACCTGACTGACGGACGTGTCGTTCGATTCGTAGGAGTTCCACAGAACGACGACTTCGCCGTCGTCGTTACCGTCTTCGACGGTGACGTTCGCGGAGTAACCTTCGTCGTCGCTACCGATGGTGACCGTCGCCGTGTCGGTGTTTTCGAGGGTCACCGGGATGGCAACGACGTCACCGCGCTGGTCGGTGATGACGGATTCGCTGAAGTCAGCGCGACCGTCACCGGCCTTTTCGACGGTGATCGTGTCGGATTCGAGCGTGATGCCCGTGTTGAGGTCCGTCGCGACGACCGTGTAGTCGTCAGCGTCGGTCTCAGCGACCGAGAAGTCGAAGTCAGCCTCACCCTGACCGTCAAGGGAGACGTTCTGCGTCGCGTACGTGTCGTCGCTGGAGTCGACGAGCTCAACGCGGACGGGGCGGCTGGAATCACGTGCCGAGACCGTACCCGAGACGTCATCGTCGGTCGTGACGTTCAGGTCGTCGATGTCAACTGCGAAGTTGAGGCTGCGGACCGTGAGGTTGATCGTCGTGGAGCTACCGACCGTGATGTCGTACGTACCGGTCTCGAGACCGGACGTGTCGAGCACGTAGACCGTACTGTTCTCGCCCGTCGAACGCTGGACGAAGTAGTCGTCGGTCGCGTCTTCCGTCCCTTCGACGACAACGTCGGTGTTCACACCGGACGAACTCGCGTTGATAGCGAGCTTCTCACCGACGTAGGCGCTCTCCGTGGTGGCGGACTCGCTGAACGTCTGAGCCGCGAAGAAGACATCCTTCTCACCGTCGTTGGTGAGCGTCGAACCGTCCTCAGCGGACGTGATGTCGTCGGAGAGTTCGACGGTGATGTCGTTCGAGCGGATCACGTTGTTGACCGAGATGACGACCGTGCCGTTCGTGGTCTGGCTGACGGAGTAGGCCGAGCTCGCAAGCTCGTCACCGTCGTCAGCGACCGTGAAGTTGTCAGTCGTCAGACTGGCGGAGTCAACATTGTGAGAGAACGGTACCTCGATGACGGCGTTTCCGCCGTCGACGTAGTGAACGGCGCCTCCGCGGTAGCGGAAGTCACCGTCTGCCGCAGCAGCACTACCCGTAAACGCGATGGACCCGGCGAAAACCGAGAAGACCATCAGCGCAGCGAGAAGAACCGCGCGGATTTGCTTATTGCGTGTCATTGTTGGTGGATGTTGCAGTCGGGGACATCGTTTTCGTCGACCCTCGGACGGAACCAAGCCGGGCAGAACCCGGGCCGAGGCGAGGTACTCACAGATGCCTCCGTGGGCAGGGGTACAGTTTGCTCTGTTGACCGTTCGCGGTAAATACTTTGTGTGATTGAACGGTCTCTGAAACGTTACCAATCGTGTCACTCAGGCCTCGAAACCCGATTCTACCCCACAAAGCATATGTACGTCTGTTGAAAATATATCTAGCGCGTGCGCACGCCACCTTGGGTAGGAACGACGTCCCCGGTTCGCCGGGGACGGACTCGTTCTCGATAACTATTCGACGAGCACCGGCTGTCAAACGAAGTCACTCGATATCGGTACTCCGCGCAGATTCGAAGAGGGGCCCGCGACCACAGGTGTACGCACCTCGCACTGCACCAACGCGTACGTGCGAGAGATACAGCTAGTTCTCATCGTACGGTTATCCTCGCTAGCCGACAACCTCACCGAGTCGTCCAAAAAGAACGACCGGGAACGTGTCAGAAATTCTTTGAACCTGTTCGACGACGAAGTGCCATTATCCCCTTAAGCGACATATAAACACTATATTAATGCTCGAACTGTTGGGAGAAACCATCCATTAATCTGGCACGTACATTTAAGTCACCCCGGGGATACGAGTCGATTGGACACACCGCGACGGGTGCCGGGCAGGGATGGCGGTTGCGCAGCGATGAACGCGTGCGCACCGGCGTCTTCGGCGAGCGATACCGTCCCGGGTGTCGGACACAACGCATGCAACTCAAACATCTCTTCACGGAAGACCGTGCAGTCAGTCCCGTCATCGGGGTTATCCTGATGGTGGCGATTACAGTTATCCTCGCGGCCGTTATCGGTACCTTCGTCCTCGGTCTCGGCGACCAAGTCAGCGAGACGGCTCCGCAGGCGAGTTTCGCATTTGATTACAACGGAAACGGGAACCTAACGATTACTCATGAAAGCGGTGAGCAGATTGCCGCGAACCAGGTGACGGTTACTGGAGACATCAACAACTCTGACCAGAACTGGACGAGTTACGGAGGGTCAGACCCGATTAGCGCAGGTGGTTCTGCGGTAGTCAACTCTACGGGAGCCCAGTTCGCTGACGGAGACACCGTCCGTGTCGTCTGGACCTCTGAGAGTGGCAGTAGTTCGTCCACACTCCAGAAGTGGACCTACAACGGATAGATGAATTTCAAGCAACTCCTCGCTGAGGACGACGCGGTATCACCGGTTATCGGTGTTATCCTCATGGTGGCAATTACAGTCATCCTCGCGGCCGTCATCGGCACCTTCGTCCTCGGTCTCGGTGACCAAGTCAACCAGACGACTCCACAGGCGAGTTTCGGGTTCGACTACAACGGTACCGCTCTCACGGTAACCCACGAGAGTGGATCGTCGATTGACGCCTCTCTAGTCAACATCACGTCTACAGTCGCACTTGACGATTCCACAGGAACCCAACTTGAAGGGACTGGTGGTACGACCGCTACTTGGGAGTCAATAACCGGAGATACGGAAATCACGGCTGGTAGCCAAGCAACGGTTCTTGAGCAGAACGCAAACGACCTTTCGAGCGCGACTGTTCGAGTAATCTGGACCTCTGAGAGTGGTAGTAACTCCGCCACGCTCCAGAAGTGGTCCGGCCCCGACGCCTAAACGCGACACAACCTTCGCGGCAACGTTTTCTTCGGACCGACCGACCACGCAGAGTGGCGACTGTCGCGACCGTGACGGAGCGCGTCGCTATCACGGCGACGGCGAACGAAACGTGCGCTCACGAGAAAAGACGGTTTTAGTCAGTACGACGGCGAGTGCCGGAGTCAGACCGGACGGCCGCCCTCGGACGTGCCGACCAGCCACGTCCCGAGCGTGAGCGCGCCGGCACCGACGGCGAGCGCGTAGGACATTACCTGTGCGGCGTTCGGCAGCATTCCCGGCAGCATCGCGAGCGTCCCGACGATCATCAGCGCCATCCCGATGACGGCTTGCTTCGAACTGAGCAGTCCCATGTCGGTCTCTCCGGAAGCGTCCGATATGGAACTTGCGCTTTTGCTTCGCCGATTACTCGTAGTCCTGTTCGCCGGCGGGAACGACTACGTCCAGCCAGTTCTCCTCGGGGGGGAAGCGGACACTCGAACGTGTCGGTGAACGCGCAGAACGGGTTGTACGCGAGGTTGAAGTCCACGACGACTTCGTCCAACTCGTCGAGGGGCGCGTCGGGCGTGAGTTCCATGTAGCGACCGCCGTTGTAGGTCTGCTGTCCGGTCGTCTTGTCGCGGAAGGGGACGAACAGCGTCGGCGAGTCATCGTGTTCCTGGCGATACGCGCCGAGGGTGAGTTCGCTGTCGCGGAGTTCGAAGTGGAACGTGGCGACGCGGAGATACCGGACCTCGCCGTCGGTCGAGGTGTCCATCGTCACCGGTTCGGGGTCGTCGTGCGTCTCGACCGACGCGGTCACCCGGTAGTCGGGGTCGGGGTCGAAGTAGTCGAGGCCGTCGAAGTCGTCCCGGTCTGCCGGCGGAATCGGCGACTGGGGGTGCGACCCGAAGAAGTCGTCTTTCTCCTCGCGCTTCGTCCGGAGTTCGGAGACGTAGGCGTCGGCGTCGAACGCGTCGGCGGTCATACGCGACGATACCCGCCGGCGACACCTACACCTGACGGTTCGGGGGCGCTGTCACGTGCTACGCGGACAGGTGGCGCTTGGCGGTCGAGATGCGCTTGAACTGCTCGTTCGTGAGCTCGATGTCCGCGGCCACGACGTTCTCGCCGAGCTGGTCGACGGTTCGTGCCCCGATAATCGGCGCGGTGACCTGCGGGTGGTGCATGAGCCACGCGAGGCTGACCTGTGCGGGCGACGCGCCGACCGCCTCGGCGACCTCCTCGATGACCTCGAGCGCGTCGAAGTTCGACGGCGTGAGGTAGGAGTCGGCGAACCGCTGGTCGTTCGCCGCGCGGGAGTCCGCGGGCGGGCGCTCGTCGCGGGCGTACTTGCCCGTGAGAAAGCCGCCGGCCAGTGGCGACCACGGTACGACGCCGATGTCGTAGTCGGCGCACATGTCGAGGTAGTTCCCCTCTATCTCGCGGTTAACGGCGTTGTACCGCGGCTGAGCGACCTTGAACGGTTCGTAGCCGCGCTTGTCGGCGAGTTCGTTCGCCTTGACGACCTTCCAGGCGTTGGGTTCGAGCGTCGAGGTGCCGAGGTAGTTCACCTTCCCGTCGCGGACGAACCCGTCGAGCGTCCGCATGAACTCCTCGACCGGCGTCTCGTCGTCCCATCGGTGGATGTACAGCAGGTCGACGTAGTCGGTGCCGAGTCGGTCGAGGATGCGGTCCATCTGGCGGCGGAGGTGTTTCCGATTGAGCCCGCGGCCGTTGGCGTCTTCCCGCGTAGGCCAGAAAACCTTGGACGCGACGACGAAATCCTCGCGGTCGCGCGCTTCGAGCCACTCGCCGATGTACGTCTCGCTCGCGCCGTCGCCGTACATGTCGGCGGTGTCGATGAAGTTCCCGCCGGCGGCAGCGTAAGCGTCGAGCAACTCGTGGGCGCGGTCGCGGCCGACCTCGACCTCGCCGTCGTCGGCCTGTCGACCGAACCGCCACGTCCCGAACGCGAGTTCGGAGACCGTCGTTCCGGTCCGTCCTAGTGGAACCATCGCGAGCGACATACCGAGTCCGAAGACCGGACCGGGGTAAAGCCACTCGATTCCCGATGGTCGAAGATGAGAAACGTGAGGCTGTGACAGGTCGGCGCATCGAGCGTCTGGGAAACGAGCGAGAATTGTGATGGAGACGCGCTGCGGGCGCTCGCGGAGTCGAGAAGTGGAGGGCGTGGAAGTGGAGGGAGAACGCCGGTTTGGTTCGACGCGCCCGACTAGAACTGGCGTGTCGGTGCGACTGGGTGACTACGACCGGGCGTAGTTGTGCCCGAGCACGAGCGCGAGCGCGTTGAGCGCGAGAAGCCCTCCGAAGACGGTGAACTCGCCCGCTTCGAGGCCGCCGAAGAGCAGGGGCACGTACAGGAACGGGAGGGCGACCGCGGCCCAGAAGCCGACGAACCGAAGCGGTGCGGCGACGAGTTCGAAGCCGAGTCGGAGCGGTTGTTCTTCCGTTACGACGTCGCGGAGTTGAGAGAGGCGTTCGCGGGGGACCGTGGATGGGGAGTTCGACATTGGTTGGGGGGCACCTACGACTACATCATGGAGTGGAGGGGTCATAATTACATGCGAGAATTCCATTCGTTTCATACTCGTTTACTGGTGACTATTCGATAAACGTGAAATTTCACAGGCCGACGAGCGGCGCCCTAACACTTCATAACCGCCTCTAATTCTTTTATTCGCACAACAGTCAGGTGTTCTTGGATAGTCGCAGAACCCTGAATTTCCACGGGATTCGCCCGAGCGGACTCGGACCTCGGTGCGTTCGGTGGTCCGCCACCCGATCCATCAGGTGGGCGACGCTTCGACCGGCCTCGTCCCGCAGGGAGCAGGGATTTAGCTCGCGAGCGCGACTGTCGATGCGATGCCAGAGCTCAATCGCGTCGCAAAGCGCATGTACAACATCCACCCGAACGCCATGCATCTCACCGTCGGCGAGGAGATAGACGGCACGTTCACGCTGGAGAGCGCGGAGTTCTTCCAGACGGAGTTTCAGGCCGAGGGCCGGCGCGACGGCGACGACGCAGTCTACCGGTTTGCGACGACTGAGGACAACGATGCTGTCGTCGTCGGCCGACAGCACCCCGGTGAAAACGGGTGGAGGATGGTCGGCGAAGTGGACTCAGTCGAGCGAGCGGACGCGTAGCCGCGCCTTTTCAGTCGATCGCGCGGACGCCGTCGCCGAATCGATAGCGGAGTTCGCGCCGAATCGCTCCGCGCTTCAGGAGGAGGAACCCGAGGAAGATGAGCGCGAACCCGCCGACCGTCGACGGGGTCGGAACTTCACTCAGGAACACCCACCCCGAAAGCGCTGCGAAGACGGGCGCGACGTACGAGACGAGGTTGATTTCGATGGGGCCGAGGCGGTCGAGCAGGTCGAAATAGATGAGGAAGCCGAGCGCGCTCGCCGCGAGCGAGAGATACCCGAGCGCGGCGACGGACTGGACGTTGAGGTCGACCGCGCCGAACTGCTCGCCGAGCGCGACGGACGCGACGTGCATCAGTCCCGCCCCGAAGAGCATCGACCACGCCTCCATCGTCTCGATGGGCATCTCCGAGTCGACCCGGCGGGTCAGCACCGACCCGAGGGCGAAGGCGGCGGCCGCACCGAAGATGAGAAGCTTCGCGACCGTGCCGCCGGCGAGGAGGTTGCTCGGATCAAGCCCCGAGAGCACCGCGACGCCGACGAGGCCGAGGAGGAGACCGACGACGCCGAGCGCGGTGAGTCGCTCGCTCGGGAGCAAGAGCCGCGCGAATCCAGTGGTGAGCACCGGGCTGAGACTCACGATGACCGCGGCGGCAGCGCTCGTCACTCCCGTGTCGTTCTCGCCGATGAACAAGAGCGCGTGGTAGGCGGCGATGAGGAAGACCGCCCCGATGGCGATTTCCGTCCACTCGGCCTTGCCACGCGGGATCGGCGAGTCGGTCGCGTACAGCGCGTAGGCGAGCATCACGACGCCAGCCACGTCGTACCGGAGGGCAGCGAAAAGCACCGGTGGAAAGAACTCGAGTCCGGCTTTGATAGCCATGAACGCGGACCCCCAGACGGCGGCGAGGACGACGAACAGCCCGAGGTTTCGGTACCGTGTCACAGCGATGGTGCGCCCGGTGGGAGCCTTAACGTTTCGTTACGGGGCGGTTTCGCCGGTGCTGTGGGACGAGAACCGCCCAGCGCAGCACACCGGTCGGTTACTCGTCGAGTCTCAGTCGTCGGCCTCAGCGGTCGCGCCGGCGTTCGTCTCGATGACCGTCACCTCGTCGGAGCCCTCGTAGAGGTGACACGCCGCGGGATGCGACGCGTCGCCGACCGCGGGGCGGTGCGTCTCACAGGGGCTCTCGAAGCGTTCCCGAAGCGTCTCGCTGGCGCGGTCGGTCTCGCCTTCGGCGAGATGGCCGAGCGCCGTATCGATGACGCCTGCGACCTCGCCGCGGAGTTCGGCGTCGACGTGGCGGTCGCGGGCCTCCTTGATGAACGCTTCCGTGTCCGTCCGGTCGGGGTCGGCGGCGTCCCAGATGTGGTCGGGGTTCACGTCGCCGACCGCCAGCGCGTCCCGGAGGTCCATCACGGCGCGGTAGGTCGCCTGTTCGATGTCGAGGTCGTCCGGAGGGATGACCTGCGGGCATCGCGTCCGGAAGCGACAACCCGACGGCGGGTTTCGCGGCGACGGCACGTCGCCCGACAGCGCCTCGACTCGCCGGCCGTGTTCGGCCGTGGACGGTCGGGGAACGCTCTCCAACAGCGCCTTCGTGTAGGGGTGTTTCGGCGACTCGAACAGCTCGTCGGTCGGACCGAGTTCGACCACGTTCCCGAGGTACATCACGGCCACGCGGTCGCAGATGTGGCGGACGACCGAGAGGTCGTGGGCGATAAACAGGTACGTCAGCCCGAACTCCGCTTGGAGGTCGTCAAGCAGGTTCAACACCTGCGCCTGCACGGACACGTCCAGCGCCGACACCGGCTCGTCGAGGACGATGAAGTCCGGTTCGAGCGCGAGCGCGCGAGCGATGCCGACGCGCTGGCGCTGGCCGCCAGAGAACTCGTGGGGATAGCGGTCGAGGTGGTTCGCAGAGAGGCCGACCCGCTCTAACAGGTCGGCGACCTTGTCGCGCCGCCACTCGCGTTTCGACTCGCCGTCGGTGGTCTCGGGAATCCCGTGAATCTTCAGCGGTTCGGCGACGATGTCGCCGACGGTCATCCGCGGGTCGAGGCTCGAAAACGGGTCTTGGAAGACGATTTGGGCGTCTCTGCGGAACGCCTTGAGCTCGTCGTCGTCCATCTCGAAGACGTTCGTCCCGTCGAAGGTGACCGCGCCGCCGGTCGCCTCGCGCAGTCGGAGCAAGGTTTCTCCGGTCGTGGACTTCCCACAGCCGGACTCGCCGACGAGTCCGAGCGTCTCGCCGCGTTCGACCGCGAAGGAGATGCCGTCGACGGCCTTGACGCTCGTCGGGTCGCGCCCGAGGAGGCTGTCGACAAACGAGTCCTGCTCGAAGTAGTACTTCTGGAGGTCCCGAACCGCGAGGAGGGGTTCAGTCATCGGCGCTGACCTCCCGGTCTTTGGCGTCGGCCGCCTCGGCCGATTCGACGGCGTCGGCGGGGTCGTACTCCTGTTCGGCGAGGACGCACCGGACGCTGTGTCGGCCGTCCAGTTCGTACTCGGGGATGCGGGTCAGACAGTCGGTCATGGCTTTGGGACACCGGTCGGCGAAGTAACACGCGTCGGGCATCTCCGAGTCGAGCAGGCTCGGGACGTTGCCCGAGATGGGTTCGAGGCGACCCGAGGGGTCGTCCACGTCCGGAATCGAACCCAACAGCCCCTGCGTGTACGGGTGGACGGGATTCTCGAAGATGTCGGCGAGCGGGCCGCGCTCGACGACTTCGCCGGCGTACATGACGCCGACGCGGTCGCACATCCGGGCGATGACGCCCAGGTCGTGAGTTATCATCAGGATGCTCATCCCCTCCTGTTCCTGTAGATCGCGCAGGAGGTTGAGAATCTGGGCTTGGATGGTCACGTCGAGCGCCGTCGTCGGTTCGTCGGCGATGAGGATGTCGGGTTCGCCGGCGAGCGCTTGGGCGATCATCGCGCGCTGGAGCATCCCCCCGGAGAACTGGTGGGGGTACTCGTCGGCGCGGTCCTCCGGGTCGGGGATGCCGACCTGGTCGAGCAGTTCGACCGCGCGGTCCATGCTCTCGTCGTCGACGTAGCTCTTCGAGGGGAGAAGCGAGTCCACGAGGAGCGAGCCGAGACCGTAGCCCTGGGTGCGCGAGCGCGTGCTTCGCGGGTTCGACCGGGCGCGCCGCTGGACCTCGACCGCCTCAGCTATCTGCTCGCCAACGGTTATCGAGGGATTGAAACTGCTCATCGGGTCCTGAAACACCATGCTGAACGACGGGCCGCGAAGCGACCTGCGGACGCCCTTCGGGAGCCGGCGGATATCCACGAGGTCGCCGTCGACGGCCTCGGGCTTCGACCCGCGGAACTCCTCGGCGAGGTCGGCGTTGCGGTACCATATCTCGCCTTGCGTCACGCGGCCGGGCGACTCGATGAGGTCGATGACCGACAGCGCGGTCACGGACTTGCCGGAGCCGGACTCGCCGACGATGCCGAATATCTCGCCGTCTTCGACGTCGAACGAGACGCTTTCGACCGCGTTGACCTGCCCCTCCTCGGTGAAAAATCGGGTGGAGAGGTCGCGGACGCTGAGAATCGTATCCGCCATCTCAGACGCCTCCCTCTCCTTCGATGCCGGGGTCGAGCGCGTCTCTGAGCCAGTCGCCGACGAGGTTCAGCCCGATGACCGTCACCACGATGGCGAGGCCGGGCATCGTCGAAATCCACCACGCGGTGGACTGGTACTGCCGGCCGAGAGCGATGTCGAAGCCCCACGACACGTCGGCCCCGGAGAAGCCGAGGAACGACAGCGCCGATTCGAGCAGGATGATGGCAGCCACCTGAATCGTCGCCAACACGAGGATGGGCGTGATGGCGTTGGGGAGGACGTGTCTGAGCATCGTCCGCCCGTCGCTCGCGCCGAGGGCCTTCGCGGCCTTCACGTACTCCTCTTCGCGGATGGAGAGCGCCTCGCCGCGGGCGACGCGAGCGAACCACACCCAGTTGACGAGCGCGACGACGACGATGACCGTCCCCGGGAGGACGACCGTTTCGGGCATGCCCGTCGGTAACCCGACCGCCGAGCGGAACGCCGGGGCGATTCCGGTTGTGACGAACGGGTCGGGGATGGGCGCTTGTGCCTGTCCCCAGACGCCGACGAGGGCGATTGCGAGGACGAGCGACGGGAACGCGAGCATGATGTCCGCGCTCCGCATCAGCACGTCGTCCACGCGCCCGCGGTAGAACCCCGCTGACAGCCCGACGAGGACGCCGATGAGCGCCGCGAGCGACGTGCCGAACAGCCCGACCAGGATAGACGTCCTCGCACCGTAGATAATTCGCGAGAGGATGTCCCGACCGTTACCGTCGGTGCCGAGCGGGTGGGCTGCCGTTGCGTTCGTGTAGACGGTCTGCGTCTCGGTGACGACTTGCCCGTTTTCGATGACGACGCTCCCGTCTTCCATCTTCGTCACTTCTTTCGTCTCTTTGGTGCTGAAGCCGAGCGGCGGCTGTCGGGAGTTGTCGAGGTTCTGTTGAGACGGGCTATACGGGGAGATAAACGGGGCGAAGACGGCCATCGCCACCATGAGGACGACGACGACGATGCCGAGCCTCGCGAGGAGACTCCGTCTGAGTTCCCGACGAAGGTTTCTGCGTGTGCGTTCCGATATCATAGAGCGTTAATCGTAGGCCACCTGCGGGTTGACGTAGGCGTACAGGGCGTCAACGAGGATGTTCACGAGGACGAACCCGACCGCGACGATGATGAGCGAGCCCTGTAAGACCGGCCAGTCGCGGGCGTTGATGCTGTTGATGATGAGCGTCCCGAGCCCGGGCCACGCGAAGACGGCCTCCGTGATGACGGCCCCGCCGATGAGGGTGCCGAGCTGGAGGCCGATAACGGTGATGACCGGGATGAGCGTGTTCCGAAGCGCGTGCTTGTAACGGACCAGCGTCTCCGGGAGTCCCTTCGCCCGCGACGCGCGGACGTAGGTCCGTCCGAGTTGGTCGAGCATCCCGCTGCGGGTGAGCCGCGTGATGAGCGCGGTGAAGTACGTCCCGAGCGTGATTGCTGGGAGCGTGATGTGCCACAGCCACGTCACGAAGCCGTCTACCGCCGCGCCCACGTCGCCGCCGGCGAGAAGCATCGCGATGCCGTCGAGGCCGATAGGACGCTGGCTCGTCGGGAACAGGTTCAGCTGGACCGCGAGCACGAGGATGAGCATCACGCCCAGCCAGAAGTTCGGCGTGCTGATGCCGACCAGCGAGAACACGGTCGCGCCGTAGTCCGCGGGCTCGTGACGCCGCGTGGCCGACAGGACGCCGAGCGGGATCGCGATGACGACCGCGACGATTGTCGCCGCGATGGCGAGTTCCAGCGTCGCCGGGAGTTTCGCGACGACGCGCGCCGCGACCGGCGTTCGGGTCACGAGCGACAGGCCGAGGTCGCCGAACGGGATGCCCGAGATGAACTGCCAGTACTGCACGTACAGGGGCTCGTTCAGCCCGAGTTCGGCGATGACCTGCGCTCTGACCTCGGGGTCGACGTCGGGCGGTAACAGCACGTTCGCCGGGTCCCCCGGTGAGATGAACCGGAGGCCGAAGACGACCGTGATGACCCCCCAGATGACGAGCAGCCCCTGGAGCGAACGCTTGATGAGGAACCTCGACAGCGACATCGACTACTGCTGGCTCATCGCGTACGCGTCGATGCGCTCGTCGGAGCGGGCCTCCCAGGCGATGGCGTCGTTGACGCCGTAGACGCTGTACTGCTGGTTCAGGAAGATCCACGGGCACTGCTCGTGGGCCATCGCGTTCGCCTCCTGAAGGGTCGCCTCGCGCTCCTCGCCGGACTGGTTTCCGGCCTGTTCGAGCAGGGCGTCGAACTCCTCGTTTTGCCACGTGGTGAGCGTCCCGTCGGAGGCGAGAAGCGCCTCCATGACGAGGCCGCCGTCGAACGTCGCCTCACCCCAGCCGATGAGGAACCACGGCGGGCGCGCCTCGATGCTGCCCGCGAGCAGTTCGTCGACGAGCGACCCGAAGTCGCGCTGGCGGACCGTCGCCGTGACGTTCGGTAGCTCGTCGATGTAGCCCGCGACCGCCTGCGCGATTTCGAGGTCCTTCAGGTAGCGCCCGACCGGCGTGTGAAGCTCGATTTCCGCGCCGGCGTAGCCGGAGTCTTCGACCAACTGTTCGGCTTGGTCCGGGTCGTACGGGTACGGGTCGAGGTCGGCGTTGTGGCCGACGAACTCGGGGAGCGTCGGCTGGCTCGTCTGCGCGCCGAAGCCGCCGAGGACGTTCTGGACGATGCTCTCGAGGTCGATGGCGTAGTTCATCGCCTGCCGGAACTCCATCGAGTCGAACGGCTCCAAGTCGTAGCGCATCGCGTTGTAGATGATGCGGGTCGACGGGGCCGCGGCGACGCGGGCGTTGTCGGAGTTGGTGACGCGCTGGACCTCCTGCGGCGGGACGTTGACGATGAGGTCGGTCTCGCCCTGCAGGAGTTGGTTGACGCGCGTGCTGGCCTCGGACGCCGCGCGGAAGGTGAGGGTGTCGACCGCCGCGGTGTCCTGCCAGTAGTCCTCGTACGCCGTGAGGACGACCTCCTCGTCTTCGGTGTACGAGTCGAGTTGGAACGGCCCCGTGCCGTTCATGTTCTGGCCGATGTACGCCTTGTCGTTGTCCTCGACCCACGACTGCTGCATCACGTCGAGGTAGGTCGCGAACTCGGAGAACACGATGGGGTTGAGCGAGGAGTTGTTGACCTTGACGGCGTTCTCGCCCTCGATGACCTCCGCGCCGGCGACGCCGGCGAGTTGGTCGCTCTGCGGGCTGGCGAAGCCGACCTCCTCGTCGACGACGCGGTTGATGCTGTACGCGACGTCCTCGGGGGTGAGTTCGTCGCCGTTGTGGAACGTGACACCCTCTCGGAGTTCGAAGCGGACCGCGTTCTCTCCGTCGATACGCTCGTAGTTCGTCGCGAGCGCGGTCTGAATCGACCCCGCCGCGTCGCGGGTCAGAACGCCCTCGTAGGCGTGGAGGACGACGATGTCCGTCGTCGTCTCGCGGTGGTCGTGGGGGTCGAGACCGGAGGGCATCTGCCCCTGCGTGATAGTCACGTCGAACGACCCGCTGTCCTCGGTCGTCGTCGGTTCGGTGGTCTCGGTCTCCTCGCCGCCGGTCGTCGTCGTTTCGGTGGTCTCAGTCTCCTCGCCGCCGCCACCGGAACAGCCCGCGAGCGCCGCCGACGCCGCCGCGCCGCCTGCCAACTTCATGTACGACCGCCGACTCATGTGTGAATTGGTATCAGCCATCGAAGGTAGATTGCGTCGGTCGTTCTTATATCCATTGCCTGTGATTCGGCCCCCGCATAGCGTTCTGCCCATATATTGTGCACAGTTATGCTCCCGAGACATTACCCCCCGAACACGGGGTACGCTTATTAGGGACCATCGCGGAACGATTCGTATGGCCGTGACCGGCCGTCCCACACTTCGGGACTTGTTCGACGAGTCGCCGACGCCCCACATCGCACACCCGCCGCGCACGCACCAACGGCACTTCTACGTCGCGACGGACGGGTCGTACCGCCCGAACGGCGGCGGACTCGGTGCGGTGATAGAGACCCGCGACGGCGAGCGAGTCGCCCGTATCGCGCTCCCAGACGTACCGCCGGACAACAACGTCTCGGAGTATCGCGCACTTCACCTCGGACTGGACGTGCTCGCCAATCGCGCGCCGCCGGGCGCTCGCGTCGGCGTCCTCGTCGACCACGACGACCTCGCCGCGAACGTCAACAACGCGGTCCTCGCCGGCGACCACCCCGACTGGAAGTCGCCGAAGCGAATCGTCGTCCCCGCGGGGAGCGAACACCACTGGCGAGGGATTCAAGCCCGCATCGCCGGGTTCGGTGAGCTTCGCGCCGCGCGAATCGACAGCCGCGAGAACCCCGCGCACCCGCTGGCGAACGCGCCGCGCGAGTACGAGCACGTCAACCGGCGAGCCGACCGCTGCGTGCTCCCCGAGCCGCCGGAGTTCGAGGCGGACTCCGGCACCGACGTGAGCTATCTCCCGCCCTCGCGGTTCGAGGGTCGGGCGAGCGACTGAGCGCGAGGCGTCGTCGAGACCCGTTCGCCCCCGCCTTCGTCGGGTGGGCCACCGAGCGTGAGCCGTCTCATCGGACCGTCGCCCCGCCGGCGGCCGGTCACTACTTCGTCAAAAAGTTGACAACGCGGAGCGGCGATGCCGGACGTATGGACCCCACGGAGACCGTCGACGCGTTCGACCCGCGGCGACGCGGGCTCTCGCCGCTCGGCGCAGCCGCGAGACGCCACGCACGCCGACTCGTCGCTATCGGCCTCTCGACGGCCGGTTTCGTCTTCGCCACCGCCCGTGACCCCGGACTCCTCTCGCCGGCCGCCGGGGTCTCACCGACCGCCGGTGTTTCGACGGCTGTCGTTACCGTCGGCGACCCGACCTTCCTCGTCCGTCTCGAACTGGGTGTGCTCGCCGGCCTCCTCGCCGCCGGCGCCTCGCTCGTGTTTCTCGCCGACCGCGACCCCGCAGTCGATATCCGCGCCGCGTGGGGCTGGTTCGCGCTCGCCGCCGCGGGGTTCCTCGTCGGAACCGCCGTCGCCCGTCAGGTCGCGCCCGCGCTCTTCGATCTCTTGGTCGAATGGGGCCGCATCACGGCCGACTCCCGCCAGTCGGCGCTCGAACTCGAACTGTTCTTCCCGGTCGCGGTCGGCGGCGGCGCGGCCGTCGCCCCGCTCCTGATCGGATTGCGCCGTGCCGGCGCGCTCTCTCGTCGACTCACCGGTGGAACGAGAGGGCTGTCGCTCCTCTGTCTCGTCGCCTTCGCCGCGTGCTTCTCACCGCCGGACTCGACGACGTTCGCGCTCTACTCGGTCCCGCCAGCGGTCGGGCTGGGCGTCGCCGTCGCGTGGGTCGAGTTCGGGTGAGCGTCTCGCCGAAAAAGCAGAACCGGAAGAACCGGAGTTGTCAGTTACTCTTCCTGCGCGTCCACGACCGCCGTCGCCGCCAGATCGAACGACCACCTTTTTTCGGTTCGGGTTCGCTTCGCTCACCCTCTCCGGAAAAAGCTGGACCAAAAAATCCCTCGCTTCGCTCGGGTCTGTTACTCTTCCTGCGCGTCCACGACCGCCGTCGCCGCCAGATTGACGATGTCTTTGACTTCGTCGCCGCGCTGGAGGACGTGGACGGGTTTGTCCATGCCGACGAGCATCGGGCCGATGGCCTCCGCGCCGCCGAGGCGCTGGAGGAGTTTGTAACCGATGTTCCCCGCTTCGAGGTTCGGGAACACGAGCAGGTTCGCGGGGGCGTCGAGTTCCGCGAAGTCGTAGGTGCCTTCGAGGATGTCCTCGACGAGGGCGGTGTCGGCCTGCATCTCGCCGTCCACCGGGAAGTCCACGTCGGGGTCGTCCTGCAGGAGCGCCGCGGCGTCGCGGGGCTTGCGCGTCCCCTCGTTCGTGACGCTCCCGAAGTTAGAGTACGAGAGGAGCGCCGCGCGGGGTTCGACGTTGAACTGGCGGGCCAGTTCGGCGGTGTGCTTCGTGATCTCCGCGAGAATCTTCTCGTCGGGGTCGAGGTTGACCGTCGTGTCGGCGCAGAAGACCACGCGGTTCTTGAACGTCATCATGTAGACGCCGGCCGCGTAGTTCGCGTCCTCGGCGGTGCCGATAATCTGCAGCGGCGGGCGGAGCGCCGACGGGTAGTGGTGGGTCAGCCCCGTCAGCATCGCGTCCGCGTCGCCGACTTCGACCATGACGCTGGCGAAGTAGTTCGAGTCGCGGCGGACGAGTTCCTCCGCCTCGGACTTCGTGATTCCCTTACGCTGTCGAAGCTCGTAGAGGCGCTCGGCGTAGTGGTCCCACTCGCCGTCGCGAGGATTGGCGATGGTCGGGTCGAAGTCGAGACCCAGCTCCTCCGCCTTGCGCAGAATCGTCGTCGTCTTCCCGACGAGGATGGGTTCGGCGATGCCCTCCTCCTGCATCTGGTAGGCGGCGCGAATCATCTTCTCGTTGGAGCCCTCGGCGAGGGCGACCCGCTTGGGGTTCGACTTCGCCTTGTTGAGGACGACGCGCATCATCTCGCGGGACTTCCCGAGGCGCGCTTCGAGGCGCTCGCGGTACTCGTTCATGTCGAGGCGCTCGCGAGCCGCGCCGGAGGTCATCGCCGCCTGCGCGACCGCGGGAGCCACCTCGAACAGCACGCGGGGGTCCAGCGGCTTGGGGATGACGTAGTCGGCACCGAACTGCAGCGGGTGGTCGCCGTAGGCCTTGACGACCGCGTCGGGCACGTCCTGTCGGGCGAGTTCGGCGAGCGCTTCGGCGGCCGCGCGCTTCATCGCCTCGTTAATCTCGGTCGCGCGCACGTCGAGCGCGCCGCGGAAGATGAAGGGGAACCCGAGGACGTTGTTGACTTGGTTCGGATAGTCGGAGCGCCCGGTCGCCATGATGACGGTGTCCTCGCGGGCCTCTTTCGCGTCCTCGTAGGTGATTTCGGGGTCCGGATTCGCCATCGCGAAGATGACCGGATTATCGGCCATCGACCGCACCATCTCCTGGCTGACGATGCCGCCGACGGAGAGCCCCGCGAACACGTCCGCGCCCTCCATGGCGTCCGAAAGCGAGCCCTCCTCGACCGGCTGTGCGAACTCAGCTTTGTACTTGTTGACGTCGCCTTCCTCGACGCGCGACTCGGTGATGATGCCCGAGGAGTCGCACATCGTGATGTTCTCCTTTTTGGCGCCGAGGGAGACGTAGAACCGCGCCGTCGCGAGCGCGGACGCGCCCGCACCGGAGAAGACGATATCGAGGTCGTCGAGGTCTTTGTCCACGATGTCGGCGGCGTTGAGGAGCGCCGCACCGGAGATGATGGCCGTGCCGTGCTGGTCGTCGTGGAACACGGGGATGTCCATCTGCTCCCGGAGCTGTCGTTCGATTTCGAAACACTCCGGGGCCTTGATGTCCTCCAAGTTGATGCCGCCGAACGTCGGCTCCATCGCCTTCGTCGCCGCCACGAAGTCGTCCACGTCGGCGATGTCGAGTTCGACGTCGAACACGTCGATGTCGGCGAAGCGCTTGAACAGCACGCCCTTGCCTTCCATCACCGGTTTCGACGCCTGCGCCCCGATGTCCCCCAGCCCGAGGACGGCGGATCCGTTGGAGACGACGCCGACGAGGTTGCCCTTCGCCGTGTACTCGTAGGCGGCGTCTTCGTCCTCCGCGATGTCGAGACACGGCGCGGCCACGCCCGGCGAGTACGCCAGGCTCAGGTCGCGTTGGGTGTTCGTCGGCTTTGTCGTCGCAATCTCGATTTTTCCGGGTGGGTCTTGTCTGTGATATTCCCGTGAGTCGTCGTCCAGTCCCATGACCAACACGTCCTCACGCAGGGGGCAAAAAGCTATTCAACAACGTCGAATTTTGACTTCGACAATAGTCGAATCTCCGGCGGACGGCGGCGAGGTCGCGGCGACGAACCGACGCCGCTCCGCTCGAAAAATTACTCCGTTTCGATGTGAAGAATTTCCGGCCGTTCGAGTTCGACGGTCTCGTCGGCGTCGGTCACGGTTCGGGTCGGCCAGCGGCCGGTCATGGTCAGCGGCTCGACGCCCTCGTCAGTGACGAGCGCGGTTCCCTCGCTCTTTGCGCCCTGAATGGTCGGGTTGTAGGCGTAGCCCATCGGCGCGTGGACCTCGTCGTCGGCGTCGGGCGTGGCGAACCACTCCCGGCCGGCGAACCCGGCCGCGCCGCCTTGGTGGTGGTTCAGCCACTCCTCTGACTCTCCGACCGAGTCGTAGGCGTCGCGAATGGCGTCGAACACGTCGCCCGCAGTGCCGCCCTCCACGGCGGCCTTTCGGGTCGCCGCCAGCGCCTCCGTCTCGACCTGCATCGCCCCCTCGTGGCGGGTTTCGAGCCACTCGGGCGCGTCGAACGCGACGGTTCGCGTACAACTCGCGTAGAGGCCGCCGCGCTGGGCCGTCACGGAGACGAGCGCGTAGTCGCCGAGTTCCTCTTGTTTGGGCGTGTAGTGGCGGTACTTCTGGGCTCGCCGCCCGCTGCCGACGAGCACCACCGGCGCTTCGATACCCATCGCGCTGAGCGTGACTTTCAGGCCGGAGGCGACCTCGTGTTCCGTGTCGCCCGGTTCGAGTTCGCGGCAGACCCGCTCGACGGCGCTCGCCGCGTCGCGGCCGAGTTCGCGGTAGGCTTCGATGTCGGCGTCGGAAAGCGGCTGGCGGACGGCCGCGGCGTCCACGCCCTCGAAGCCGGGCACGTCGAAGTCGGCGGCGGCGGGGGTCGGCGAGACCGCTTCGACGCCGGACGCCAGCGAGCCCTCGTACCACTGGAAGCGGTGGACGCGAACGTCCTCGTGGGGCACTTCCTCGTGGAGCAGGCGGGTCGCTTCGATGTTGTCCGTCACGACGTGGAACTCGTCGCCGTCGTAGCCGGCGGCGGCGACGCCCAAAGGCGAGTCGCGGTCGACGACGCTGTCGCCGCCGAGGAGCCACGCGAAGGAGTTCGGTCGGGCGAACCAGACCGCTTCGAGGCCGTTGTCGTCGAGGTAGCCATCGAGTCGGTCCGCTCGGGATTCGAGTCGCTCGTCCATGTTCGCGCGTCCAACCGAACCGACTTGAATGGGACGGCTCGGATGGGGCGTGTTACCCGCGCGAGCGACCACCCTCACGACGACGCCTTCGAGGACCATACCGACGAGATTTGACATCCTCCCGTGCCTAAAGACGCGGGAATCCCGACCGCAGTTGGGATATTAGGGTTTGCAACCCGCCTGCTCGCTCGGTGCAAAACGCCCCGAGGTTTGAGTGAACAGGTAGGCTACTGGCCGTGCCAAACGACCGTTACTCATATCCTCCGTCGGAGGATTCTGAGTTATCTTTCTGCGAATGTTCACCGCACCGTTCACGTCCGCGTTCATCGTCACACCGCACGACTCACAGACGTACAACCCACGCTCCACGCGGTTCGCCTCACGCTTCCGCCCACAGCACGAACACGTCTTTGACGTATCTCGCTCACTCTTGCGGTCTACGAGAATCCCGTGTTCTTCGGCCTTGTATTCGAGCAGACGAGTGAACCGGTCGAACTCCCAGCCGTGGAGTTTCTTATTTCTACGTGTACCCCAATTCCGAGAGTCACCATTTTCGTCCTCTCGAATATCGCTCAAGTCACCGACGGCGATACGACCGACCTCGTGGTCGATACACTGCTCGACGATGTGCTTGGAGAGTGCGTGCAGGAAGTGGTCTTTCCGACGCGAGAGCTTCTGGCGAGCGCGAAGCGCACGACGTGACGGCCCGTTCTCGCCTTCAGTATCGTACTCGTCACGGGTGAAGTAGTGTTTGTCCTGTTTCAGCACGTTCCCCGAATACAACTCCGCCTCACCGTCGTCGTAAGCGATGGCGAGGTAGTTCTTGATGCCGAGATCGATACCGGCGGTGTTATCGCCGGGAGCGTCCTCGACGGGGATTTCGACCTTGCAGACGAGGTTCAGTTCCCATCTGTCGCCGTTCCACACGGCTCGCACTTGCTGGATGTTCTCTACGGTCACGTCTGGACGCGTCTCGTACTCGCAGAGGATGAAGTCCGAACGGTGGCTTTTGAGGTTGAACCCCTTGCTGAGACGGAGCCTATTCTTCGAGGTGTCGTGTTTGATGCCGTGCTGCTTCCACGTCACGGTGGAGCGTGGGTGGTTGTCACCTCGCTTTCGGTAGCCGGGCGGATTCGCATCTGTGTCGCCGTTCTTGCGCTTTTTGAACCAACCGGTGAACGACTCAGCGAGTTCTTCGAGAACGCGCTGACTTGACTGAGAATGGAGGTCACTATATCGTTCGTGGTCTTTTAATTCGCGCTTGAGGTCGGCTTCAGACGGAATCTCGCCGGTATCGTTCCATTCTTGCTGGATGTGGTAGCGGGCGACGTTCCACAGTTTCGACGCGGAGTGTCCGCAGTCATCAAGGTCGTCACTCACTTGCGAGTGATTGACGATTGTCGCTCGATAGGTGCGGGTTGTCTCCAGCATCTGACTATAGTTATAAATACTTATGAGGATTAGTATATTAAAAGTAACGAGCGGGCGTGGAATATCCGGGCGTGCTATCGAACGTGGTTAGTGGAGGGGTTGACGGATTCATCCCGCGCCTTTAGGCACGGGTATTCTCCTCGCCATGTATAAGTTCGCGCGGTCCTGACCCACGCGTATGACACCTCGGCTTCGCCGCCTCCTCGCGGGGGCCGCCGCGATGACCGGCGTCCTGATGGTCCTCGGCGTGTACACCGCCGCCGCGGGCGCTGGGCTCACCTGCGCCGGCCGCTGGCCGTTCTGCGACGGCTTCCTCGGGCTGTTCCCGGCCAACTGGGGCAGTTTCCTCGAATGGTTCCACCGCCTCGTCGCCATGCTCACCGGCTTCCTCATCCTCGGGACGACCGTGCAGGCGTGGCGCGAGGGCGTCGCGAAAGGCGTCCGCTACGCGCTCGTCGTCGCCACGGTCATCCTCCCGTTCCAAATTGTCCTCGGAGCGCTCACCGTCACCGAGTACGAGTGGGTCATCCTCACCGCCCACTACGTGGTCGCGACCTCCATCTTCACCGCCGTCGTCGCCGCCGCGGCGTGGGGACTCGTCGACCGCGGCATCACCCGCATCGCCGACGCGGTCGGACTGGCGCTCGTCGGCGCACCCGTCATGCTCGTCCTCGCGCCCCACGCGTTCGTCTCCTTCGGCCTGACGACGCAGGCCGTCTACTACGTCGTCGGCCTCGCCACCTACGCCGCGCTCGTCGCGGTCACCCTCTGGGCGAACGCCGCCCACGGCCCGCGGGCGGACGCCTACGGCCGGCTCAGATTCGTCACCGCGCCCGCGAGCGTCGTGGTCGTCGCGCTCCTCATCGCCGGCCGGCAGGTGTACGGACCGGCGCTCGAACTCGCCCACCTCGGCGGGACGGTCCTCGCGCTCGTCCTCGTCGGCGGCGCGGCGATCCTCGTCCGCGGCGGGCTTCCGGTCCCGCAAGCCGGCGCGACGAACGACGCCGACTGACGAGCGGGCCGCACCTGATTCGTCGGAGCTCGCCCGCGTGTCGGAGATGCCTTCAATACTCGTACTAACCGCGGCAATATTTACAACAGTATTGCCAGAAGTTGTACTACAATTCGAGACTAGCAAATGGTCTGACCCCGTTCACGGTTAGAGATATATCTCACCCATCTACACAATTCCCGAATATTTTTCGTCAATCTCGGAACGAATTGACGAACGGACCGAAGAAGTGTTATACGGGGCTGTGCTACCTGAGGGCTGTTATGGAACGTCGCACCTTTCTGAAGGGCTCCGCCGGAGCCGCGGCCGCGTTCACGCTGGCCGGCTGCCTCGGCGGCGGCGGCAGCGGTAGCGAGACGATCACCATCGGTTCGGACATCCCGTACCGGCCGTTCGAGTATGAGACGACCGAGGGCGAACTCGTCGGCTTCGACGTCGACATCGCGCAGGCCGTCTTCACCGACGAACTCGGCTACGAACACGAGTTCCAGAAGACGAGCTTCGACAGTATCATCCCCTCGCTCAACAACGGGAACTTCCGCGTCATCATGTCCGCGATGACCATCACCGAGGACCGCGCGGAGCAGATCGACTTCTCGGACCCGTACTTCACCGCGTACCAGACGGTCATCGTCCTCAACCAGAGCGACATCTCCTCGAAGGAGGACCTCAAGGGCGTCACCGTGGGCGTCCAGAAGGGGACGACCGGAGAGAGCGCCGCGACCAGCCTCAAAGAGGAGTTCGGGGGCGACCTGACGATTCAGAGCTACGACCAGGTGACCGGCGCGTTCGACGCGCTCCGGAACAACCAGGTCAGCGCGGTCGTCAACGACAACACCGTCAACGCCGCGTTCGTCGAGCAGAGCGACAACGTCCGGTTCCTCGAAGGGCCCGGAGCCGCCGAAGAACAGGGCAAGGAGAACGCCCCGCCGTACCTCACCCTCACCGTCGAGGAGTACGGTATCGGCTTCCGGCAGGACGATGACGAACTCCGCGAAGAGGTCAACGGCGCGCTGCAGACCATCCGCGACAACGGCACGTACGACGAGATTTACTCGGAGTACTTCTCCGGGTAACTCGACCAGGACGCGTTTTTTATCCCATCACTGTGAGAAACACTACCAATGGCTGAATCCTACTCCGAGGGACGCACCGGAGACGGTGAGTACCAAGAGCAGTTTTTGAACGATACGACCCTCAGACGGCTGGGTGCGGCCGTCGCGGGACTATTCACGCTCGGAGTCGGCGGCTTCATCGCGGCGATTATCTTCACGCAGGTCGATTTCGAACTCCTCGTCGAGATTATCCACCCGCAGTTCGTCAACGCGTTCCTGCGAGTGCTCGGTATCGTCCTCGTAGGGAGTCTGTTGTCCGTCACCGCGGGCGTCTTCGTCGGGCTCGGTCGGGTGTCGAACACGAAATTCACGAACACCGTCGCGACCGCCTACGTCGAGTTCTTCCGCGGCACGCCGCTTCTGTTCCAGTTGCTCGTTATCTACGTCGGGATTCCGGCGTTCTGGCCGCCGGGGCAGTTCCCCATCTCCAACTGGGCGATTCCGACCGCGATTATCGGACTGACGCTCAACCACGCCGCCTACGTCGGCGAGGCCGTCCGCGGCGGCATCGACGCCGTCCCGGAGGGCCAGATGGAGGCCGCCCGCTCGCTCGGGATGTCCTACGTGCAGGGCATGCGCGAGGTCGTCCTCCCGCAGGCGTGGCGCAACGCGCTCGCCGCCATCGGCAACGACCAGGTCATCCTCGTGAAGGACACGTCGCTCCTGACGGTCATCGCCATCCCGGAACTCATCAGCGCGTTCCGCAACGTCAACTCGACTACGTTCGACCCGTGGACGCCCATCATCCTCGTCGCAATCGCCTATCTCATGATTACGATTCCGCTCGGCAAAATCGTCAACCACCTCGAAGCCCGCGCCGATTGGGGAGGTGACCGCCGATGAGTCTCCTCGAGTTCGACGAGGTTGACAAGTACTTCGGCGAGACGCACGTCCTGAAAGACGTCGACCTCGACGTCGAAGAGGGCGAAGTCTGCGTCATCATCGGGCCGTCCGGGTCCGGGAAATCGACGCTGCTTCGCTGTGCGAACCGCCTCGAAGAGATTCAAGACGGCGAGATTCGACTCGAAGGCCAGTCCATCTCCGCGGCCGACGCGGACATCAACCGCCTGCGCCAGCGCATCGGCATGGTGTTCCAGAGCTTCAACCTCTTTCCGCACAAGACGGCCCGAGAGAACGTGACGCTCGCGCCGACGAAGGTCAAGGGCCTCAAGAAAGGAGACGCCGAGCGCCGCGCCGACGAACTGCTCGACCGCGTCGGCCTCGGTGCGCAGTCGAACTCCTATCCGAACCAGCTCTCGGGCGGCCAGCAACAGCGCGTCGCCATCGCTCGCGCGCTCGCGATGGACCCCCACGTGATGCTGTTCGACGAGGTCACGAGCGCCCTCGACCCCGAACTCGTCGGGGAGGTGCTCGACGTGATGCACGACCTCGCCGAGGAAGGGATGACGATGCTCGTCGTCACTCACGAGATGGGCTTCGCCCGCGAGGTCGGCGACCGCATCGTCCTCATGGCCGACGGCAAAGTCGTCGAGGACTCGCCGCCCGAGGTCTTCTTCGAGAACCCGAAAACCGACCGCGGCAAGCAGTTCCTCTCGAAACTGCTCTGAGGCGGGGTAGCCGGTCACACACCCGGATTCTTCCAACAAGCTTATCTCCCGAAACGCCGCTTGCTGCGGCATGAACTACGCTCCCCGCGAATTCAGTCACGAACCACCCGATTGCGAACACACCAAGGCCGTTCTCTTCTGTCAGACCTGCGGTCGCGCCGCCGGTATCGACGAGTGGCCCGAACAGACGCACGACGGCCGGACGGTCCGACTCGACTGCCCGGACTGCGGTGAGGTCGTCTGGCGCGGGCTGGACGACGAGCCGTCCGAAGAGCGTCGAGCGCCGACGCCGACGCCCTGAGCCGGCACCGAGCGTCCGAACCGACGACAGCCCTGTTTTACGGAACCATCACTTCGACGCCGACGGTGTCGTAGTCGGTCATCGCGGCCAGCCGTTCCGGAACCTCGTCAAGCGAGACGGTCTTCGTCACGAGCGACCCGGGGTCGACCGCGTCCGACGCGAGCAGCGAGAGCAGGTCGTCCGCGCTCGTCGGCGGCATTCCGCGCGCGCCGAGGAACGACACCTCGTGTCTCGTC
Source organism: Haloferax sp. AB510 (assembly GCF_024136985.1). Lineage (NCBI taxonomy): Archaea > Methanobacteriati > Methanobacteriota > Halobacteria > Halobacteriales > Haloferacaceae > Haloferax > Haloferax sp. AB510. Next base: position 44,998 of record NZ_JAMYJY010000005.1, on the reverse strand, counting down.
ATCCAGTCGGTCGGCAGCGAGACGTTCCCCTTTTCGGCCTCGGTCGTCAGGCCGACCTGCACGTGCGAGCCACGCGGCCGAACTGAGCGGACCGAGTTCCGGCAGGTCTCGGCGACGCCGAGCGCGTCGAGCGAGACGTGCGCCCCGCCGTCGGTCAGCCCCCGGATGGCTTCGACCGGGTCCTCCGCGGAGCCGTTGACGACGGCGTCCGCACCGAGGTCGGCGGCCGCGTCCAGCGCGGAGTCGCGCACGTCGACGGCGACGACGCGCGCGCCGAGGACGTTCGCCACCTGAATCGCCGACAGGCCGACGCCGCCGCAGCCGTGGACGGCGACCCACTGGCCGGCGCGGAGTCCGGCGCGGGCGTCGAGGGCGTTGTAGGCCGTCATGAACCGGCAGCCGAGCGCGGCCACGTCGGTCGGCGAGACGCCCTCGGGGAGCCGAATCGCGTTGTAGTCCGCGGAGGGGAGATGCACCAAGTCCGCGAACGCGCCCTGCGCGGACAGTTCGAAGCCGAGCGCGTGCGGGTGGTCGCCCGTGCAGACGTTTCCGTGGCCGGTCCGGCAGTAGCCGCAGGAACCGCACGCGAGGTTGAACGGCAAGGCGACGCGGTCGCCCTCGCGAAGCGTCCGGACGCGGTCGCCGACCTCGACGACGCGGCCCGCGGGCTCGTGGCCGAGAATCTGCCCGGACGGGACCGCGTCGTCGGCCCACTCGCCGTGGCCCATCCACGAGTGCCAGTCGCTCCGGCAGATGCCGCAGGCCTCGACTTCGACGACGACGCCGTCGGGGTCACACGTCGGGTCGGGGACTTCGGTCACGTCGAGCGGTTCACCGTGTTCACGAAGGACTGCGGCTCTCATACGCACGGTTCGGCGGGCGGCCCCAAAAAGCTCTGCGTGGCGTCAATCTCGGGCGGGAGAAAACCGGTAGAAACGGCGGAAACGCGGCGGATGGTCCCGTTCAGAAGAAGTCGTCGAGGCCGGACTGTCCGTCGTCGGTCGAGGCGTCGGCGTCGTCGCTCTCGGCCGACTCGTCGGCGTCGGCGTCGCGGTCGAGCACGTCGTCCGAACCGCCGTCTGCTCCGTCGCCGTCGGTGGCCGCGGCGTCACCCTCGACGGACACGTCTTCCATGCCGGCGAACGCGCCACCGGCGTGTTCTTCGACCAGTTCCTCGTGGAGTTCACCGGCATCCTCGACGATGGACTGGACCTTGTTCGTCGTCTCGCCGCTCCCGGTGACAAAGGAGACGTGCGACTCGTCGAACTCGTAGTAGGCGGCCATGGCGACGGTCAGTTCGCGGGGTTTGCAGTGATGGGTGATCGCCGAGAGGTACGGCAGAACCTCGCGGCGGGCGGTCGCCATGCTGAAGCCGCCCTGCTCCGCGATTTTCTGGACGACGGTGTCGCGGGTCTTGTCGCGGGTCGAACGGTAGGGCGCGCCGCCGTAGCGGGTCCACCCGCCGCGGGTCCGGTCACGGGAGGCCGCGACGCCGGCGGCGAGGTTGTCGGTCGCGTAGCGCCAGTAGGAGTAGTTTTGCGTGGCGCGCACGCGGCCGAGCCAGCGGTCGGCGTTGGCGAGGAAGTCGTAGGCGCGGGCGAGCTCGTCGGGTTCGTAGACGAGCGAGACCTTGTCCTCGACCCACTTCGTGAGGTCGTCGGGCGTCTCATCCACGTCGTAGGCGGTGTAGAGCGCCTCCTGTGCGGATTTTTCTTTGAGGACGGCGTCGAGGAACTCGAACAGGCCGACCGAGCGGTCGCGGTCGCCCATGACCACGTCCTCCTCGGTGATTTTCTCGCGGCCCTCGGCGATGGCCTGCAGGTCGTTGACGGCCGACCGCAGGTCGCCGCTGTTCATCTCGGCGATACGGTCGAGCGCGTCAGACTCGAACGCCAGCCCCTCCTTGCGACAGATGTCGCGGAGGACGGGGACGATAGAGCGAGCGGACACGTCGCGGAACTCGATTTCCTGACAGGCGTTTCGGAGCCCGCGGCTCATGTCGTAGAACTCGTTGGCGATGAGGACGATGGGCTGGCTCGACGATTTGACGAGTCGGGTGACGGCGCTGGCCCCGCCGCGATCGTAGTTGCCGTGGATGTTGTCGGCCTCGTCGAGGATGACCAACTGCCGGGTGGACGTGCCCGCGGAGGAACCGACGAGCGTCGCGTTCTTCGCGGCGCGGCCGGCGAAGCGTTCGATGACGTCGCCGGTCCGTTGGTCCGACGCGTTCAGCTCGACCGTCTCCCAGCCCATGTCGGCGGCGAGCGCGTGGGCCGCGGAGGTCTTTCCGATGCCCGGGCTCCCGTGGACGACGACCGCCTCCCGGTGGTCGTCCCACGTCTTGGCCCACTCCGCGAGAGCGTCGCGGGCCTTGTTGTTGCCGCGGACCTCGGAGAGCGTCGATGGGCGGTACTTCTCCGTCCAGTCTACCATTACCGGAAGGAGGACCGAGGCGCGTTTAGTGGTTGCGGAGCGCCGCGCGCCGGCCGGACGCTCCACCGGAAGCGCTCGGAGTTTCGGGGCGACTCACCGACGCAGACTCCGACTCACCACGCCGCCCGCCGCGCCCGGTTCCGTGCGTCGACGAGCGACCACCCGAGCGCCGCGAGCGTGGCGAGACAGACGACGAACAGCCCCACGACGACGCCGACCCGTCCGACGCCGGCGTAGTAGCCGGCGCTGTCGATGACCCCGGCGAAAAGCAGGCCGAAGGCGAGGAGGCTGAGCGGCCGCGCCCACACCTGCCGCCGAACGAGTCCCACGCCCGTCGCCAGTAGCGACACGCCGGTCAGCCCCCCCAACACGAGCGACGCGAACAGCGCGAACGGGTCGCTCCGCGGTTCCATGACCGGCCCGCGCTCGACGGTCAACACCCAGATGGCGAGCGTCACGGCTCCCATGACGAGCGCGTAACTGCCGACCGCCCGCTCCCAGTCCATTGTGTATCTCCCCGTTCCCGTCCCCCCTAGACGCGCTCCCGCCACAAATACGCATCTCCACGTTCACACGGGGGAGACTGTGTGTACGACCGGAACGTGTCTGAGTCCGACCGGTCTGCGAACCGCGAGGGAACGGGGATGTTCCATGTTGCCTAATGTCAATACTCAGAAAACTTATTAGCGCTCTCCGAGTGGACTCCGTTCCATGTTCCCCGACGAAATCGTGACCCCGCGGCTCAGGCTTCGTGCCCTGTCGCGGGAGGTCGTCGACCCGTTGGACGCATACGAACACTTCGCCGCCTCGCGCTCGGACACCATCGAGGAAGAGACCGAGTTCGTCACGTGGGGACCCCACGAGACGCCCAAGGAGACGCTGGACTTCATCGAACAGGCCGAAGAAGGCCACGAGTCCGCGGAAAACGCCATCTACGCCGTCTTCCCCCGAGACGGTGAGGACGGGGCGGGCGAGTTCGCCGGCACCGCCGGCTTCAACCCCGAGTGGGACAAGCGCCGGGCGGTCTTCGGCATGTGGCTCCGAAAGGAGTTCTGGGGCCGCGGCTACTCGGGCGAGCGGGCGGCCGCGTTCTTCGCCGCGGTCTTCGACGTGCTCGACCTCGACGTCGCGCTCGCGTACGCGATGCCCGAAAACGAGGCGTCGTGTCGAGCAATCGAGAAGTACACCGACCGCTTCGGCGGGCAGGAAGACGGCCTGTTTCCCAACGAGGCCGTCGACGCCGACGGGACGCCGCGCGACGTTCGCGGTTGGTCCGTGACCCGCGAACAGTGGGAAGCCACCACCAGCGGCGACTACGACGCCGAGTTCCGTTGGGAGGTTCGCGAGTGAGCGACCTCTTTCCCGCGGTCGTCGAGACGCCGCGGCTCCGACTGGTTTCCCGCCGCCCGAAGCACGTCGGCGTCCACGAGGCCTACGACCTCTGTTCGGCCCCCGAGATGGACGACGTGACCCGGTACATGCCGTGGTCGCGCCACGAGACGCCGAAAGTGACGAAGGAGTTCCTCGACCGCGGGGAGTCGAGTTGGACCGACGCCGAGAGCGCCGACTACGCGATTATCCCGCGCGAGGGCGAAGACGGCGCGGGTGAGATTGCCGGGTTCGGCGGCCTCCACACCGAGTGGGACCGCCGCGTCGGAGAACTCGGCCTGTGGCTCCGGCCGCGCTACTGGGGCCGCGGCTACTCGGGCGAGCGTGCTTCGGCGTTGGCGGCGCTCGCATTCGACGTGTTCGACCTCGAAGTCGTCGCCGTCTCGCACGTCGCGGCGAACGAGAAGTCCCAGCGCGCTATCGAGAAGTACATGGCGGCGCTCGGCGGCGGCCTCGACGGCCGCGAGCGAAACAGCATCGTCATCGACGACGAGCCGGCTGACGAACGCCGCTACAGCGTCTCCCGCGAGGACTGGCTGGCGACGACCGGCGGCGACTACGACGCCGAGTTCCGCTGGGACCTCGACCCCGACGACGTTCGCTGAGCCGTCACTTATTCTCCGCCGGAAACCGCACCGGGGACCGCGCCGGCGACGACGCGGCCGCCTTTCAGGACCGCCGTCGGGTCGTTCAGCACCGTCAGGTCCGAAAGCGGATCGTCGTCGAAGACGAGCAGGTCGGCGTACGCGCCGGGTTCGACGACGCCACAGTCGTCCAGCCCCACCGCGTCGGCGGCCGTCTCGGTCATCGCCCGGATGGCGTCCAGCGGCTCCATGGCGTGTTGCGCCATGAACTGCACCTCGGAGGCGTTGCCGCCGTGGACGTTGAACGGCGTGCCCGCGTCGGTGCCGCCGGCGATGCGGACGCCGGCCTCGACGGCCAGTTTGAACGACTCGATGTGCCGGTCGTAGACGGTCTCAGTCTTCGCCACGTCCTCTCTCGTCGCCGCCTCGGTGTTTCGGACGATGTGGTACGGCGCGGACAGCGTCGGCACGAGCGTCGCGTCGCGCTCCAAGAACAGGTCGATGGCCTCGTCGTCGAGGAACGTCCCGTGTTCGACCGTGTCGACGCCCGCTCGGATAGCGGCTTTCACGCCCTCGCCGCCGTGGGCGTGGGTCGCGGTGTGGACGCCCCGCCGGTGCGCCTCGTCGACGAGCGCGTGGAGTTCTTCTTCGGTGAACGCCACCGCGCCGGGGTCGCTGCCGGGCGTCGTCACCCCGCCGGTCGTCATGAACTTGATGAAGTCGGCACCCAGTTTCACCTGCTCTCTGACCGCCTTTCGCGCCTCGGTCGGCCCGTCTATCTCGCGGCCCATGTGGTGGCCGTGGCCGCCGGTGATGGTTATCGACCGGCAGTTGGCGACCGTGCGCGGACCGGGCACGTCCCCGGCGTCGATGGCGCGTTTCAGCGCCACGTCGATGTCGCGCGCGCCCATCACCCGAGCGCCCGTGACGCCCGCTTCGAGCGTCTTCCGAGCGTTTCGCGCCTCGACCAGCGTGAGTTCGGCGTCGGACATGCCGACCACGTCTTCGACGCTCCGCTCGCCCGACAAGGAGAAATGGATGTGCGCGTCCACCAGTCCGGGCGTGACCGTCCTGCCGACGAGGTCGACGCTCCGCTCGCCCCCACGGGGGTCGAGGTCGCCGACGGCCTCGATTTGCCCCGTCTCGGCGTCGATTCGAACGTCCGCCTCGTCGATGACACGGTCGCCGCGAATCACCCGTGGGCCCCGAAGTAACATGCCCGTCGCTATCACACGGCGAGACTTGAACGTGACCCTCCGGCGGTGGACAGACGACGGGCGGCTCGTCGGGCAAACGGTGGACGATTATCGGGCGGTTTCCGGGGGGTCGCCGGGACGACTGTACCCACCTCGTATCGACATCATGTACCGCGAGAGACCCTCTCACGGCGGCCACGAGACATTTACGTGAGAACAACAATCGCTTCCGACACGATGTCAACGACACCTGAATCGACCCGCGGTTCCACACCATCGACGCTTCGGTCAGTCGGCAGCGGCGGCGTCGCCGGCCTCGGGGCGGCCCTCTTCGGCTACCTCGTGACCTACCTCCTCACCTCCTCGACCATCGAGAACTCGACGGCCAGCCAGGTGCTCGAAGCCCTCGGCTCGGACATCTCGACGTGGAAGGTCGTCGGCTGGGTGTTCATGAGCGCCCACGGCGTGACCACGACGTTCCCCGGGTTGTTCGGGACGACCTCCGCCGCGAACCTCATCGAGAGCGTCGAGGCGTTCTCGCCGGTACTCTACGTCGTGCCCGTGGTCGCGCTCCTCGCGGCGGGTGCGCTCGCAGCCGTCGTCAGCGGCGCGTCCTCGACGCGGGCGGGCGCGCTGGCCGGCGCGGGAACCACCGTCGGCTACCTCGTCTTCGCGCTCGTGGGTATCGCGCTGTTCACCGTCTCTCTCGGCGAGTCGGCCATCAGCCCCGACCCGGTCACGTCCGCGCTTCTTGCGGGCGTCGCGTACCCCGCCGTTCTCGGTACCGTCGGTGGCCTCGGGGCCGCGGCGCTCCGGTAGTCGCCGCCGTCCGGTCGCTCGGTTCTCCGTTTTCCGGCACCTCGCTTTCGTCGACTCAGAGGTCGCGAGCGACGAGTTCGCCCCAGTGGTCGAAGCCGTAGCGGTCGTAGAACGCCCGCGCCCGGTCGTTCGCCTCGTCCACGTCGAGGACGATTCGGTCCAACGGGAGATCCTGCGAGCGCGCGTGGTCCAACACGGCCGCCATGAGTTCGTCGGCGACGCCCGTCCCGCGGTAGTCGGCGTCGAGGAATAACTCGTTGAGGACGGCGGCGTCCCAGATGAACGTCATCTCCTCGGGGAGCGCGAAGGCGTAGCCGACGAGACGAGCGTCGCCGTCGTCGTCACCGTCACCGCCGTCGCTATCGATGCCGCCATCACCGTGCCCGTCTCCCGACACCGCCTCGGCGACGACGACGCACCCGGGGTCGTCGGTCGCACAGCGCTCGACCCATGAGAGGTATCGCTCGCGGTAGTCGTCGGTGAGTTTCGCCTCGTACTTCGACAGTTTGTCGTCGCCGCCGGTCCCCTCGCCGATGCCGAGTTCGAACCCGCGTTTCAGCTCCCAGAACGCGGCCGCGTCGCCCGGTTCGTAGGGTCGCACCTCGACGCCGTCGGGTGTCTCGCTCATGGACGCGGATGCGTCGCCATCCGTTATGAACGCTCGGAGTCGGGAGCCGCGGCCGCTCCCCCGTCCCGTTCCGACGACTCACTCCGCCCGCCCGCGCAGGCGCTCCGAGAGGAGTCGTCCGCCGACCACGCCCGCTCCGAGGACGATGAGCATCAGTTCCGTCCCCGACGAGGCCAGCGGGGCGACCCGCTCTACGTTTTCTGGCTCCGCGCCCGGCGACGGGTCGACGACGGTGCTGTAGTGGAGCGTCTCGGTCGTCGGTGGCGGCGACGCGGGCTGTAACTCCACGAACGTCTGGACGAACCCGCGCGTGCTCGACCACTCGGCGCGCCCGTTAATCGAGTAGAACGCGTCGTGCAGCGGGTAGAAGGCGTTGACGCCGTTGGTGAACAGGTCGGGGAAGATGCCCCCACAGAGGAGCGCGGCGATGCCGACCCACGCGACGACGACGCCACGGGTGCCCCAGCGACCGCGAATCGCGGAGCGCTCGGGGTCACGAATCCGCGTGTCGTAGACCACGACGGCGGCGAGGACGAGCGGGAGCAAAAGCGTGTGAAAGAGCGCGCGGTGGCTGCCGGGAAGGAGTGTGCTGGTGAACGAGTCGAGGTCGGGGACCGCGGCGGCGACGAGCGCGACGCCGACCGAGCGGACGTCGAACCAGCGACCGAGGAGGGCGGCACCGACAAGTCCGCCGACCGCGACGTGAACGAGGGTCGATGGCATACCGCGTAGTGGTCGGCCGACGACCTTCAGGGTTCCCACGGGGTTCGTCAGGCGACGACTACCACTTTCGACACCCTTTTGCGGCACACTCACGCACGTTGTCCCATGACTCACCCCTCGGTCGGACCGAGGTGTTCGCGATGACCGCGGCACCGCGCGACGACCTCGCCCGCCGCATCGCGGGCGAGATTACCCTCTCGGACGACCCCGGCGCGACCCTCCGGAAGTGGCGGACCGACTTCGACATCTCGCAGACGGCGCTCGCCGAGCAGTTGGACGTGTCGTCGTCGGTCGTCTCCGACTACGAGAGCGGTCGCCGCGAGAGCCCCGGCATCGGCGTCATCCGCCGGATGGTCGAGGCGCTCCTCGACATCGACGAGGCCCGCGGCGGCAGTCGCATCCGGCAGTACGCCCGCGTCCTCTCGGCCGGCTTCGAGAGCGACATCGTCCAGGACCTCCGTGAGTACCCCACGTCGATTCCGCTGGATTCCTTCTACGACGCCATCGGCGCGACGCCCATCGTCGACGGCGACCAAGACCGCATCAGCGGCCACACCGTCATCAACAGCATCCAGGCCATCACGCGGCTCTCCTCGGAGGTGTTCTACCGGCTCTACGGCCAGTCCACGAGTCGGGCGCTCGTCTTCACCGGTGTCACCCGCGGCGAATCGCCGCTGGTCGCCATGCGCGTCGTCACGCCGACGCCGAACGCCGTCGTCCTCCACGGCCTCTCGGAGGACGAACTCTGGGAGCACGCGCCCGCGCTCGCCACTATCGACGGCTTCGCCCTCGCCGTGACTGACCGCGACTTGGACGAGATGCTCGAAGACCTACGGAAGCTTCCCTGAACCCGGCGTCAAAACCCGATTTCGCGTTCTCTCCGATTCGATTCCGTTCGGTCCCGTTCGCTTCGCTTCGAATTTCCAGAGTGTCCGTCCAAGGGCGAAAAAAGCCGAAGGGCGGCCGCGACGATGTCCGTGTATGGATATCCGCGACCTCCAATCGCACCTCGAAACGTCGTTCGAGTACCCCGTTACGACCGAGCGCGTGCTCGACCGCGCCGGCGACATCGAAGTGACTGCGCCGAACGTCGACGACGCAGAGACCGTCGAAACCATCCTCGCCCCGCTCGGAACCGAGACGTACGAGTCGGCCGCCGACCTGTACAACACGATACTCGGAAGCGTGAGCGACGACTACATCGGCAGAAAATTCTACGACGACCGGGGCGCTGACCCGGCGGACTCGTGGTCGATACTGCCCGAACAGGCCCGTTCGTTCTAACGCGCTTCGTCTCCGCACTCGCTTCGCTCGTGCGGACGGTTCCCGCTACTCCACGTATTCGTACTTCCGAAACGCCGTTCGGCGCTTCGTCTCCGCACTCGCTTCGCTCGTGCGGACGGTTCCCGCTACTCCACGTATTCGTAGCGGCGCTCGTTCATCCGGCCCCAACCCGTGAAGACGAACTCGGCTTCGGGTTGGGTGAACTCCTCGACCTCGATCTCCTTTTCGTGGTTGTGCACGTCGTGGATGAGCTCGTAGTCGTCGAAGGAAATCTCGGTGCGGGCCGCGAGCTGGTCGTCCACGTCCACGGCTTCGATTTCGTCGAGCCACGTCTCTTGGACCGTCTCGGCGTGAATCTCCGCCTGCGCGCCGGAACCGTACGACCCGACGAGCAGTTGCTTTCCGGTCATGTCCTTCCCCTCGTCCGCGGCGGCGATGAGCGCCGACAGCCGGGCGATGTGGACCGAGCCGGTGTACCAGTTGCCGACGCGGCTGGAGATGTCGAGCGTCGGCTCGATGACGCGGCCGTACCAGTCGCGGTACTGCTCGGTCGTCTTCAGCTCGTCCATGTAGCCGCGGATGGCCTCCTCGTAGTCGTCCCACGTCTCGAAGTCCGCCTCGCGGGGCTGGCGACCGATTTCGCTTTCGAGGTCGTCTTCGATGTCGGTGTCGCGGGTCATGTGCCGGAAGCCGAGAAGCGCCGCCTTCCGGACCATGCCGGGGAACGGCGTGTGGAATGGGATGTACTCGAAGAGGTCCGGGTGGGTGCGACCCGCGACGCTCTCGTAGTCCTCGAGCGCCTCGCGCATGCGGGCGAGATACACCTGCATGGAGCGCTTGCCGTCCACGGAGGGGAACTGCTGGTTCGGCTTGAGGAAGTCCGTCTCGTCCATGCTGCCGTAGCCCTGCTCGGTCGAGAGTTCGACGAGGTCCGGGTCCTCGTCGATGAGCATCGCGACCGCGCCCGCGCCCTGCGTCGCCTCGCCGGGATCGCCGCGTTCGTAGAGGGCGGTGTCCGTAGCGATGACGAGCGCCGCGCGACCGCGGTTGCGTCCCGCCTTAATCCAGTTGTAGGCGTCGTCGAGGCTCTGAGTGCCGGCGATACAGGCGAACTTTCGCTCGCCCTTGTTGGCGTGGCGGAAGTCGCCGTCGTACACCTGTTCGAGACAGCCGGCGATGTACGTCGACACCGGCTTGGAGTTGTCGAACGCCGACTCGGTCGCCACGTCGATGCGGCCGATGTCCGCGGGCGTGAGACCCTTTCGGTCCATCAACTGTTTGGCGGCGTTCGCACCCATCGTGACGATGTCCTCGTACACGTCCGGGAACGACGACGTGTGGAGACCCAGACCCTTCGTGTACTTCTCCGGGTCTTCGCCCTTCACCGGCGCGAAGGTGTTGGGGAGGTCTAACACGAGTTTGCCCGTCCAAATCTCCATGGCGTCGATGCCGACGGAAGTCATGGTCGATGCTACAGAACCGAGGGATAAGGTTTTGTCGATGGTGAGTTACGTCGGTTGTCGAAGAGATCGGATGAGAGCAGTCAGGCGTTCTTGTCGCCCGCGATATCCGAGAGAACGTATCGGTCGACCACGATACCGTCGGCGTCGACGACGCGGACCTCGATATCGTAGGTGTCTCCGGTCCCGTAGGTCTCGGTGTATTCGAGGTTGTTCTCACTCGTCGCGGTACTTCGGACGACGCCGCTGGCCTGCGGTTGCTGGCGGTTGCGGAAGTACACCTCGACTTCGGCGAACTCGCCCGTACCGACGACTTCGTAGTCGACCCGGTAGCGAACCCGATTCCGGTTCGTCTGCGAGTTGTCCGACACCGACACCGAATCGAACGAGGGACTTCCCACGCGGGAGAGGCCGTCGTTTCCGGACGGGTCGGTCCAGTCCGCGTCGTCGGTCACGATGCGCTCGTCGACGACGACGCCGTCGGCGTCGAGCAACTGAAGCCGGATGCGGTAGGTCATTCCGAACGTCCCGCCGTTGTCCTCGGCGGCGAAGTCGTCGATGGTGTTCCGCGGGTCCGCGCTCTCGTAGATTCCCTCGGCGTACGAGTCGTCCACGTTTGAAACCCACAGCCTGACGCGGCCGAACTCCGCCCGGTCGGTGACGTTGTACGAGGCCTCGTAGTCGGCCTGCGTCATGCTCAGGTCGTCGATGATTGTACCCTCGAACGACGGGCTGGACACCCGCGTCAGGTCGTCGTTGCCGGCGGGGTCGACGCCATCGGCCACGTCCGAGATGACCCGGCGGTCGACGAGCACGCCGTCCTCGTCGAAGACGCGGATGACCACTTCGTAGTCGTCGCCTTCGGTCCCGTCGTACGCCGAGTAGCCCGCGATGGTCCCGCGGGGTGCGGTCCCGCTGAGTTCCGCGGTCGCAGACGGCGCGTCGAGGTTGTCGAACTCGACGCGAATCTCCGAGAGGTTCGACGCGTTCGTGACGTTGTAGTTCAGTTCGTACGCCGCGCCCTCCTGCGTCAGGTCGATGAGCGCGGCACCGCGAATCTTCGGGTCGTTCGTCTCGGGGAGTCCCGTGTTCGCGTCGGGGTTGTCGCCGTCGGCAACGTCGGAGATGGTCCGCGAGTCGAGGACGTTGCCGCCCGCGTCCAGCGCCGCCACCGTGATTCGGTAGCGGTCGCCGACGCCAGCGCCGATGTCGTAGGTCGCGAAGCCGCGGGCGTTCGTCTCGGTGACCGTCTGGGTCGCCCACGACGAATCGAGGTTCTCAAACGTCACGCGGACGCGGTCGAAGTCCGGCCCCGCGGCCACGTCGTAGTCCACGCGGTAGCCGGCACCGCCGGAGTTGGTCGTCCGGTCTTCCACGTGCACCCCGTTGATGGCGGTCGATTCCGGGGTCGTCGTCGTGGTCGTCGTGGTCGTGGTTGCAGTCGTCGCGGTTGTCGTCGCCGTGGACGTGGTGGTCGCTGGCGGACTCGTCGTCGTGGGCCGCGGCGTCGGCGCGGGACCCGGCGTCTCCGTGACCGCGCCGAGCGTCCGCTCCGCGCGGTGGATGACGGTGTTGCTCGGTTCGTGGACGACCAACACGAGATACGGATCGCTCCCGTCGAATCCGACGGGGGCGGTCGGTCGCCAGCTATCGCCCGGACCGAACTGCGACTCGCTCGTCGTCGCTCGGCGGTTGATGTCGCCGTCGGTCCCGAGCGAGTACCGGGTCGTCGTGTCCTCGCTTCGCGTGACGACGGCTACGTCGCCGGCGCGGAGGGTGTCGCCGGCGCGGTGCGCGAGCGTCAGGTTCGACCCGTCGACGGTCACGTCGAGTTCCACTAGCGGAGCGTCGTCTCGGTAGTCGTCGACAGCGGCGAGCGCGGCGACGCCGCCGACCGTGACGACCACGACGACGAGGCCTAACAGGAGAATCATCCCGACCGTCTCGCTCTGCGCGCGCGAAGCGACCTGCACGACTGAACGCAGGCGGGTACGATATAAAAACGTACGCGGCAACAGACCTTTATCAGTCCGACCAGTTGACCACCCCAATGGAACTCCTCGACAGCGAACGGGGGCAGGCGGTTCAGGTCGGCGCGATCCTCCTGTTCGGCTTCCTCGTCATCGGCCTGTCGCTCTACCAGGCGACGGTCGTTCCCCAGCAGACGAAGGCGACGGAGTTCGGGGCCTATCTGGACGCCTCGGACGACCTCGTGTCGCTCCACAACGACGTGCTCGCGACCGCGACGAGGGGAGTTCAGTCTGGGGTCACGGTCCAGACCGGCGTCCAGTACCGCCCGCGCGTCGTCTTCATCAACCCCGGCCCGCCGACGGGGAGTCTCACGCTCACGGACTCGCGGGACATCACTATCGCCGGTGCCGACGCCGTCGACGGCGAACCCGAGGCAGTCCGGACGCTCTGGGACGGCGGAACCCGGACCTACGAGAGCAAGGTCCTGCGCTACTCGCCGGACTACAACGAGTTCGACGGCACGCCGATCACGGTCTCCGGCGCGGCGGTCCAGCGCGAGGCCGGCGCGAACGTGGTCCCGCTCGGCGGCCAGACACTCGTCTCGGGGAACCGAATCACCGCCGTCTCCATCGACGGACGAATCGGCCAGACGGCGGCCCGAACCCCGCTGACCGTCGCGCCCATCTCGTCGGCCACGCGGACGGTGACCGTGACGAACGAGTCCGACGAAGATATCACCTTGACCCTCCCAGTCGGGTCGAACGCGACGGCGTGGAGTCGGTCGCCGACCGCCGACCGGATGCTGGAGAACGCCCGTGTGAAAGCCGTTTCCGACCTCGGCGACGGTGCGGACCCGACCAACAGCCTCGTCCGCGTCACCCTGAACGGCTCGTACACCTACGAACTCCGGCTCGCCAAGGTCGAACTGTCGTCCTCGTCGGCCGCCTCGACGGTCGCCAGCCCCGACGGGCAGTATCTCGTCCCGGTCACGACGGGAGCGGCCGCCGCGCCTGACAAGTCGACCGAAGTCGTCGTCGAAGCGCGCGACCGCTACAACAACCCCGTCGAAGGCGAACTCATCGACTTCACCGTTACCGAAGGCGACGCGTCACCGACCAGCAGGACCGTCACGACGACCGACGATGGCCGCGCCGGGTTCGCGTTCACGCCCGCCGCCGACGCGGACGGACCGATAACCGTCCGCGCGTCGGGCGACCTCGACGGCGACGGGACGGTCGAGGCAATCGAGCAGACGACCTACACCGTTCCGCTGGTCAACGGGAGCGGCAGTGGCGGCGGAACGGGCGCGGGAGACGACGGGTCGACGGGAGAAATTAACCCGCCGCAGGAGGACCAAGACGTCATCCTAACGGGGGCGACCGCCACGAACGGAAACGACGCCGCTCGCATCTCCCTCAACAACACCGGAACGGAGCGCGTCGTGACGAGTTTCCGCGTCTCGTTTTACTACCCCGACCAGGGCGGTAACGGCGCCGAGACCGCGTCGTTCAACGGTTCGCCAGCTCAGAACGTGGGGGCTGATCAGTACACGCTTGGCCCGGACCGAGTCACGCTCCCGTCGGACGCGACGACGGACATCACCATCGACTTCGGGGCGAACAAGAACCTCGACACACGTGGCGACTTCTTCATCCTCACCGTTCAGTTCGACGACGGCGAGTTCGCGACGTACTTCGTCGCGGTCCCGTAGCCGGGGCTCGCGGTCGGAACGACGGGTGGTTCGGTGCCGGGCGACTCCGGCGCTCTCGGCGGTCGAAAAGCGAGACAAAAACAGCGTGAGAGAGGCCGAGTTCAGTCTTCTTCTTCGACGACTTCGGGCTCCGAAAGGCCGCTCTGGAGGCTGTCGAGGCCGTTGACCCACTCGGTGACGAGTCCGAATTCGAGTTCGTCGAGGACTTCGATGTCGAGGTCGTCGCCGTCGATGACGCGGGTGCCGACCTGGACGATGTAGCCGAGCGCGCTGTCGAGATCGTCTGCGGCCTCGGCGTCCGCGGCGGCGCGGATGTAGGCGTCCATGTCGTCTTCGAGTTCGGCGGGGCCGGCGACGATGAACTCCTCGGCGGCGAAGAAGGCGCACGAAAGGCTCGTCTGGACGCTCCCGATGAGGATTTCGGCCTCCTCGTTCTCCGACTCGAACACGGGTTCGGCCATGACGATGTCGTGGACGGTCGAAAGCTCGTCGAGCGCCTCTTCTTCGCCCAGCGTGTCGTCGTCGTAGGCGGTCAGAATCTTGGCGATGGCGATAGCCGCGTCGTTCTGGATGTTCATCAGGAGACGGCCGGTCTCCTCGCTTTCGAGGTCCAGGTCCTCTTCTTCGACGCGCGTCAACCAGTTCTGCCAGCGTTCCGGCGAGTAGTATCGTTCCTCGGCCTCGGTCATACCTACAACCTCCCGTGCCGGACTCAAATGCCTTTCTTATCCTGCTTGTGACCGTGCGAGGACTCGACGTGGGAGAAGACGGCGCGATTCGACTCGTGTGCCGGTCTCGGCGGTTCGCTCGTCTCCCTGCCTGTCGGTCCCTATCGGTCGAGCGTCGCTTCGGTGTCGACGCCGTAGACCAGCGCGGGCGTCTCGACGTGGGCGTTCCTGACGGCGTCCTCGCGCCCCTCGTCGAGGAGCCAATCGACGCGCCGGGGGACGGTCTTCGGCCCCATCACCGCGCCGGGGCGGTCAGGGTCGTCGATGAAGTCGGTCTCCATGAGGAACGGGTCGCCCCGCTCTGCGGCGTCTTCGAGGCGGTCCTTGTCGCTCATGACGCTCGGCGTGCCGCCGGTCAGGTGGCCCTGCGCGTAGTGCTTGACCACGCGTTCGCCGGGCACGCCGCGCTCGTCGGCCCACTCGGCCACGTCCGAGAGGTCGGTCGTCGACTCCGTGTGGAGTTGGAGCGCGCAGTCGCAGCCCGCGGCAAGGTCGAGACCGTGTCTGAGGACGGCGTTCGAGGCCTCCCAGACGGCGTCCGTGACCTCGTAGTGCGGGCGGCCGGACTTGAGCGCGAGCGCGTCGCCCTCGCGGACGAACTCGGCGGCGGTATCGAGGCCGGCGCACATCAGGTCGCGGGCGGCCTCGGGGGCGTAGCCGCGGTCGTCGACGAGTTTCGAGACGAGACCGGGGTGGACGCCGAGAACCGGCCACGCGCGACCGGGAAGTAACTCTGTGGCCTCGCGGACGACTTCGACCGTCGTCTCGAAGACCGGGCGGAAATCCTCGCCCGTCTCGACCTCGTGGCCGAGGAGCCACGAGGGCTTGTTGACGACGAGGAGGTGCGTGCCGCCGCTCCGGGCGAAATCCTTCACCGCCTCCAGTCCGCGCCCGTGGTCCGGGTCGAGGTGGAGGTGGTTGTCCACGACCGGCGTGTCGAACTCCTGCATGGGCGAGTGGTCGGTCGGGGGAGGAAAAAGCGAACCGTTCGCGGTCGGGTCGAGTTGGTCGAGTGCGGCCGGGTCGTCGCCCGACTCAGTCGCCGCCCTCTGCGAGTTCGTCGAGCGTCATCGCGTGGGTCGCCGCGTTCTGGAGCGCGTCCGAGCGCCCGTAGCTCCCCGGCGCGATGGCGACCGTCCGCAGGCCGTAGGCGTTGGCCGTCTCCAGGGCGGGCTTGAAGTCGGTGTCCCGCGAGGCGACTGCGATGACGTCGGCGCGGTCCTCAACGGCGTACCGGGTGAGGTCGACCGCGAGCTTCACGTCGACGTCGCCGCTCGTGACGATAACCTCGAAGCCGCGCGCCTCGGCCGCCTGAATCAGCCCCGGCGTGGCGTGTTCGTCGAGGTAGAGCCGCGCCGCGCTCAGCTGTCCGCCGAGGGAGCGAGCCGCCGCCCGGATGTCGTCTAAGTCCACGTCGAACTCGTCGCGGAGGACGTTCGGCCCGTCCACGAAGAGCGCCACTCGGCCCGACGGGAGCCCGTCGGGACCGACCAACCGCCGCAGGAGGTCCATACACCACCTCACCCGGTTTCGGGTTTATAAATTTCGAGGGAGGATCGACCGAAGCAGGAACGACGATCTGGGAATCTGTAGAGGATTTATTTTGGTTTACGATTTTGTTCCGAATCACCTTTGAAGAACAGGCTGAAATTGAAATTTCAGTCAAGCTAACAAATATTGCCACGGTCTCCCGAGACATGTGTGCCCATGGCAGGCACACCGAACTTCGACAGACGAACCTTCCTGAAGCTCGCCGCGGCCGCCGGGTTGACCGGTGCGGCAGGCGTGACCACCGCGACGCCCGGTCGGTCCCCCGGCCCGAAGAAAGAAGAGATTCTCGTCGGCGTCTCGAAGACGGCCGACAGCCCGCGCAAGGCCGTCGAGAAGCACGTCCCCGGCAACGCGACGGTCGTCCACGAGAACAAGACCCTCAGTTACGTGGCGGTCAAGTTCCCGTCGGTCGCCGCCGACCGCGCCCGCGAGAACTTCATCTCGGCGGTCACGAAGCGCGACGAGGTGAAGTACGCGGAGAAGAACGTCACCCATCAGGCGCTCTATACGACGAACGACCCGCAGTACGGCAGTCAGTACGCGCCCCAGCAGGTGAACGCCGACACCGCGTGGGACACCACGCTCGGCAGTTCCGACGTGACCGTCGCCGTGGTCGACCAGGGGGTCAAATACGACCACCCCGACCTCTCGGCGCAGTTCGGCTCCGACAAGGGGCAGGACTTCGTCGACGCCGACGACGACCCGTATCCGGACGTGCTCGCCGACGAGTACCACGGCACCCACGTCGCCGGCATCGCCGCCGGCTCCACCGACAACAACGAGGGCATCGGCGGCATCAGCGACTCGTCGCTCCTCTCGGGGCGCGCGCTCTCCGAGTCCGGCAGCGGCTCGACGAGCGATATCGCCGATGCCATCGAGTGGGCCGCGGACCAAGGGGCGGACGTCATCAACCTCTCGCTCGGCGGGGGCGGTTACACGTCCACGATGAAGAACGCCGTGTCGTACGCGACCCAGCAGGGGAGCCTCGTCGTCGCCGCCGCCGGCAACGACGGGAGCGGGAGCGTCTCGTATCCCGCCGCCTACAGCGAGTGCGTCGCCGTCTCCGCGCTCGACCCCGACGAGACGCTGGCGTCGTACTCCAACTACGGCACCGACATCGACCTCGCCGCGCCGGGGACGAACGTCCTCTCGTGTTGGACGACCGACACCGAGTACAAGGAGATATCCGGCACGTCGATGGCGACGCCGGTCGTCTCGGGCGTCGCCGGGCTCACGCTCGCCGTCTACGACCTCTCGCCGGTCGACCTGCGAAGCCAACTTAAGAACACCGCGGTCGACGTCGGCCTCTCCGAGAACGAACAGGGCGCGGGCCGCGTGGACGCCGCGAACGCCGTCACGACCGAGCCGGGAAGCGGCGGCGGTGGCGGTGGTGGCGGTGGTGGCGGCGACTCGACAACCTCGACCATCGACGACTCGCTGTCGTCGTCGGCCGACTCCGACTGCTGGAGCTACGCGTGGGAGTACGACTCTCCGTCGCAGGTCGTCGTCGACCTCAGCGGGCCGTCGAGCGCCGACTTCGACCTCTACGTCAACGAGGGCTCGGGGACGTGCCCCACGACCGGGTCGTACGACTACCGGTCGTGGACCACGGACAGCGAAGAGCAGATAGTCGTCGACAACCCCGACACGTCGGCCGACCTCTCGGTGCTGGTCGACAGCTACTCCGGCAGCGGCAGCTACACCGTGACGGTCACGGAAAAGGAGTAACAGGGACCTCAACCGCCCGCGAGACCCCCTCGCGAGCGAACCGATAGCCGACTTCATGAGCAGGTGACCGTCGCGCCCGCGCGCTCCCACACGCGTCGTGCGGCGTCACATCCCAATTCTGCGGGACCTCGCGATGCGCTGATGCGACCGGAACGCGTAGTCTCACCTATGGGTGGGGACGAACCGACAGTCACGGTTGGAATTCTGGGGTTCCACGACAGCAGGGAGACGAAAGCCATCAGCAACGCGGTCACGGCGCTCGGCCACGAGGCCGTCTGGTTGCACGAGGAGGCGGTCGGCATCGACGTGTCGCCGTCGGGCGTCGCGCTCGACCCCGACGTCGACGTGGTGGTTAACCGGCTCCTGCTGTCGAAATCGACGACTCCGCTCGAAGACCTCTCTATCGCTAGTTGCTACGCCGCGGTTCGCCCCGTGCTCAACGACCCGCGGTGCGTCCTCTTCGCCGTCCACAAGCACGCGACGGCGAGTAGGCTGGCCGCCGCGGGCGTCCCGGTGCCGCACACGTACATGGCCACCGCGGACGCCAAACTGAACGCCGCGCGGGACGGGTTCGGGACGCCGGTCGTCTACAAGACGGCCGTCGGGACCAACGGCGGGGGGACGTGGCTGGTCGACCACGACCGGGCCGTCTCGGCGACCGTCGACGGCCGACGAGCGTTCATTCAGGAGTACATCGACGCGGGCGACCACCGCCGCGACCTCAGGGTGT
Organism: Haloferax sp. AB510; assembly: GCF_024136985.1. Taxonomy (NCBI): domain Archaea; kingdom Methanobacteriati; phylum Methanobacteriota; class Halobacteria; order Halobacteriales; family Haloferacaceae; genus Haloferax; species Haloferax sp. AB510. Next base: position 26,063 of record NZ_JAMYJY010000005.1, on the reverse strand, counting down.
ACGTCGTCGACGACGAGGTCGTCGGCGCGATGTACCGCTACGCCCCGGACGGCGACTGGCGGACCAACGTCGCCCTCGGCGGCGACGTGCTCAACGCGACCGACGAGATGCCCGAGGAAGCGCGGGAAACTGCGCTCTACACGGCCGAAGTGATGGAGATGGACTACGTCGGCGTCGACCTCGTCGAGGGCGAAGACGGCTGGTTCGTCCTCGAAGCCAACCCGACGGCCGGCTTCAAGGGCCTGTATCAGGCGACGGGCAAGAGCCCCGCGCCGCACATCGCGAAGCTCGCAATCGAGCGCGCGGGCGGCGAGGTCGACGAGACGCGCGTCGAGGAACTCTCGGCGACGCTCGACGACTCCGTCCCCTCGTGTGCCCCCAACGAATCGCCCATCATCGACGGTGAAGCGCCCATCATCGGCTACATCGAGGAGGTCGTCGTCAACGGGACCAGCGGCTCCCAGCAGACCCTCGCCAAGTCCGACACCGGCGCGACCCGGACGAGCATCGACACGAGCCTCGCCGCCGAAATCGGCGCGGGGCCAATCAAGAGCATGACGCGCGTGAAGTCCGGGAGCCTCAAGGGCGGGAAGGCCCGCCCCGTGGTCGACCTCGTCATCGGTATCGGCGGCACCCAGCACACCGTGACCGCCAGCGTCGAGGACCGCTCGCACATGGACTACCCGCTGCTGCTCGGCCGCGACATCCTCGAACACTACCGCGTGGACGTGCGCCGCCGCGCCAACGCCGACCGCAACGACAGCGACGACGAGGAAGAAGAACTCCTCGAAGAGTAAGTCGGCCCGCCACACCACGGCCACCGGCGCGCTCGCCATCGGCGCGACGACCGACGGCCGCACCCGAGACACGCGCACTTTTCTCTTCGACGCCCCAACCACGAGTCGATGAGCGACGACGCCTACCGCGAACTCCGGGCGGATCCGCACCTCGGCGATGTGGTCGACGAACACGGCCCGCTCTCGCTGGATCCCGCCGACGACCCCTTCGAGCGACTGGTCGTCTCGATTGTCAACCAACAGCTCTCGACGACCGCGGCGGCGACGATTCGGGACCGCCTGTTCGACCACGTCGAAGTTACCCCGGAAGGGATACTCGCCGCCGACGAGGCCGTCCTGCGCGACTGCGGCCTCTCGAACCAGAAGGTCGGCTACGTCCGCAACGTCGCCGATGCGTTCCGAGACGGTCTGTCGGCCGAATCCCTCCGGGCGATGGACGACGACGAGGTGGTCGCGGCGCTCACCGAGATTCGCGGCGTCGGCGACTGGACCGCGAAGATGTTCCTCATCTTCGTGCTCGCCCGCGAGGACGTGTTCCCGGTCGAGGATCTCGGGATTCGACGCGGCATGGAACACGTCTTCGGGTTCGAACGTGACGCCGTCTCCCGCGGCGAGATGCGCGAGCGCGCCGAGCGATGGGCCCCCTATCGAAGCTACGCCAGCCGGTATCTCTGGCGGTGTGTGGACTAACGCCGTCAGGGTGGAAAGAAACTGGAGGACGAATAATCAGCAGACTGCGGCGATGTGTTCTGTCGATTGAATAAACGCCTGTTTCGTTTATATTTCATGCGAGGGAAACGTTGAAACCGCCGCGCACTATAACGTTCGTCCATGAACGTAGATGACGTCACCAGTATCACCGTTCTCGGAGCGGGCAACATGGGCCACGGCATCGCGGAGGTCGCGGCCCTCGCCGGCTACGACGTCGTGCTGCGCGACATCAAAGACGAGTTCGTCCAGAAGGGCTACGACCAGATCGAGTGGTCGCTGAACAAACTCGCCGAGAAGGACCGACTGTCGCAGGACGACGCCGACGCCGCGCTCGCCCGCGTCTCGACCGCGGTGGACCTCGGCGAGGCCGTCGCCGACGCCGACGTCGTCATCGAGGCCGTCCCCGAGAAGATGTCCATCAAAAAGGAGGTGTACACCGAGCTGGAGGAACACGCACCCGACAACACGGTGTTCGCCACCAACACCTCCAGTCTCTCTATCACCGAACTCTCCGAAGTGACGGAGCGACCCGAGCGCTTCTGCGGAATGCACTTTTTCAACCCGCCGGTCCGCATGGACCTCGTCGAGGTCATCTCCGGCGCACACACCGCCGACGAGACGCTCGAACTCGTCGAGGACCTCGCCGAGGCGATGGGCAAGACGCCCGTCCGCGTCCGCAAGGACAGCCCTGGTTTCATCGTGAACCGCATCCTCGTCCCGCTGATGAACGAGGCCGCGTGGATCGTCCACTCCGGCGACGCGACGATGGCCGAAGTCGACTCCACGACGAAGTACGACATGGGCCTCCCGATGGGGAGCTTCGAACTCGCCGACTACGTCGGCATCGACGTGGGCTATCACGTCCTCGAATACATGCACGAGGTGCTCGGCGACGCCTACGAACCCTGTCCGCTTCTCTCCGAGAAGGTCGAGGAGGGCGACCTCGGCCAAAAGACCGGCAAGGGCTTCTACGACTACGAAGACGGCGAGGGCGCCGAGGTCCCCCACGACGAGGGGAGCGAAGCGGTCAGGAACCGCCTGCTCGGCGTCATGGCGAACGAGGTCGCCGGCCTCGTCGGCAACGACGTGGCCGACCCGGCCGCCATCGACCGCGCGGTCAAACTCGGCGGGCGCTTCCCCGACGGCCCGGCGAAGATGGCCGACAACGCAGGCATCGCAACCCTCGTCGGCGCGCTCGACAACCTCCACGACGAGACCGGTGAGGAGCGCTACGAGGCCGTGCAGTACCTCCGCGACCTCGCCCAGTCCGGCGAGGGCTTCTACGGCGGCGAGGAGGAATCCGACGAGGCTCCCGCGTTCGACGACATCTCTGTCGAGGTGCGCGACGGCATCGGCCACATCACCCTCGACCGCCCGCACCGCCTCAACACCATCAGCATCGAACTGATGGACGAACTCTCCGAAGCGCTCGACGACCTCGCCGAGGACGACGAGGTCCGCGCCGTGCTCCTCACGGGGGCCGGCGACCGCGCGTTCTCCGCCGGGGCCGACGTGACGAGCATCGCCGCGGGCGGCGGCGACGCCGTCTCGGGCGTCGAAATCTCCCGGAAGGGCCAACAGACGTTCGGAAAGCTCGAAGAACTCGACAAGCCGGTCATCGCCGGCATCGACGGCTTCTGTCTCGGCGGCGGGATGGAACTCGCCATGTGCGCCGACCTCCGCATCGCCACGGAGCGCTCCGAACTCGGCCAGCCAGAGCACAACCTCGGGCTCCTCCCCGGATGGGGCGGTACGGTCCGCCTCCAGCGCATCGTCGGCACCGGCCGCGCGAAGGAGATTATCTTCAGCGCCGACCGCTACGACGCCGAGACGATGGCTGACTACGGCTTCATCAACGAGGTCGTCGAGAACGACGACTTCGAAGAACAGGCCTTCGAGTACGCGAAGCGGTTCGCACAGGGCCCGCCGGTCGCCCAGCGCTACACCAAGCGCGCTATGCACAACGGCTGGGAAGACACCGACTCCGGGCTGGAAGTCGAAGCACAGGCGTTCGGCCTGCTGTTTACCACCTCGGATCTGATGGAGGGCATCGCAGCCTTCACGAGCGACCGCGACCCCGAGTTCACGGGCGAGTAAGCCGCCGTCGTGGGTGGGTTCCTCTCACTCACCCACGATGGAACGCAACGCTTAAAATAGTCCAACGACCACTCGTGAATGCAGACGCTCGGTTGGTGTAGTCCGGCCAATCATCTTGGCCTTTCGAGCCGAGGACCAGGGTTCAAATCCCTGACCGAGCACTTCTGTCGAACACAAATCTCCGAGAGACCTCCGTGTCTCTCAGTCTTGTGAGACTGGATGCACGACGGAGGATTTGAAACAGGGAGCGAACAGCGTGAGCGACTGAGGTTCAAATCCCTGACCGAGCACTTCTCTCAACCCCGGCCGACTCGACTCCCGCCCACAGCAGTTAGCTTACACGTTTTTAACGATAGCAATTAAACTATACACGAGAGAATGGAACACGGACGTTCAGGGGTTCGATGATGCTCGAAGAGTTCGTCTCGCAAATCGACCCCGTCGTGGTCCGCCTGTTCGTCGCGGCGGCGTTGGGGATGTTCCTCGGGTTGGAGCGCGAGCGGTCGAAAAAGAGCGCCGGCGTGCGGACGTTCACGCTGACGAGCCTCCTCGGGGGCGTCGCCGTCGCGGTCGGGAGCGACATCCTCCTCGCAGTCGGCGGATTGTTGGTCGTCACGCAAGCGGTGTTGCTCGGGGGTCGCGGACTCGTCGAACGCGGGTCGCGCGAAAGCGAGGACGACCGAACCGAGTCGCAACTTGACTTCGACGCGGACGCTGACGCCGAAGCCAGCGACGGCCGCCGCGGTGACACTGAGGCCGCGAGGTTGGACGACCTCGGGGTGAGCCTCTCGCTCACCACGTCTACGTCGCTGTTGGTCGCCTACGCGGTCGGTGCGGCGGTGGTGAGCGGCTTCGTCATCGAGGGCGTCGTCGTCGCGCTCACGTCGTCGCTCTTGTTGGTCCTGCGGCGCGAACTCCACGGGTTCGCCCGGCGACTCACGACCGACGAGGTTCGGAGTGCCGTTGAGTTCGCCATCATCGCGTTCGTCGTCTACCCGTTGCTCCCCGAGGGGCGAATCGGCCCCTGGGACGCCGTCAACCCCCGGACAGTCTGGTTGCTCGTCGTCGCGGTGAGCGCAATCGGCTTCGTCAACTACGTCATCATCCGGCGGTACGGCGAACGCGGCATCGCCATCACGGGCTTTTTCGGCGGGCTGGTGAACTCGACGGCCGTCATCGGCGAGATAGCCGGCCGGACCAGCCGGAACCCGTCGATTCGACCGCTCGCGGCCGGCGCGATTCTGATGGCCGACGCGGCGATGGCGCTCCGAAACCTCTCGCTCGTCGTCGTGTTCGTTCCGGAACTCGCGGTCGAGGTGGGGGTTCCCCTCGGACTCATCGCACTCGTGGGGATGAGCTACGCGCTGCACTCTCGCGAGTGGGGCGTCGACCTCGACGTGGCGTTCGAGTCGCCGTTCAGCCTCGAAAGCGCCCTCCGGTTCGGCGTGTTCTTCCTCCTCGTGTTGCTCGCCTCCGCGGCCGCACAGGAGTACTTCGGCGCGACCGGGTTCATCGTGACGAGTTTCATCGGCGGACTCGTGTCGAGCGGGTCGGTCGTCACGACCACCGTCACGCTCTACGGCGGCGGCAACATCAGTGGAACGACCGCCGTCGTCGGCGTCCTCGCCGGAACCGCCGCGAGCATCGGGGTCAAGGTCGCGCTTGCGACGAGCGTCGACCGCGAACTCTTCGGCCCGGTGGCCCGCCGAAGCGCGCTCCTCGTGGCCGCCGGCGTCGTCGGCGTCGTCATCGTCGTCTTTCGGCCGTGAGACGGGTGGTACGGAGCCCCGCGCCCGCGGAATCACCGCAACCGACACAACAGTCAGCGACACAACATTGATAACACCGTGCCGCGGCAATCAAATCGCACTGGTTCGGCGCGTAGCCCGTGACCGAACGACCCACGAAGAGTCGCCCGTCGGTCGTCCCCCGACGGGCGAGGGTCATTCCGCGTATCCGTCGATTCTGAGCGACTGCACTCGTCTAACTCGAGCGCCGAGCCGATGGCTTGAGGTTCACCGCCGTCTATCGTGGCTCCACGTCCAACAAGCGATGATACCCGACCCGACCCGACGAGACGGTGGTGCCGAACCGCACGCGGAGCGACAGCAGGTGAACGTGGTGCCGAACCGGACGAGAAACACCCACAGGAGCGCCTGACCGTGTCGGACACGACGCGCGCCGCACTCGCCGCCGGAACGCTCGTCGCCCTCGCCGCGACGAGCGGGAGCCTCTACTTCAGCCTCGGCCTCGGACTGACGCCCTGCGACCTCTGTTGGTACCAGCGCATCCTGATGTACCCGCTCGTCGTGGTGCTCGGGGTCGCCGCGATCGAGGACCGACCCGGCGTCTGGAAGTCGGTGCTCCCCCTCTCGCTGGGCGGGCTCGCTCTCTCGGGCTACCACTCGTACCTGCAGGTCGCCCCGGGCGCGACCTGTACCGTCGGCGGCCCGTGTACGTCCATCCAGTATTCCATGCTCGGCGGCCTCCTGACGATTCCGCGACTCGCGTTCATCGGATTCGCGCTCGTGACGGTCCTCGCGCTCGCCGCCGCCCGCCTCGCCGGGTCGGCCGACGACGCGTGGGGGATGTAATCGCGGCTACTCGCTCGAACCGCCGAGTTCGACCATCGGTTCGGGGTAGTTCACGCCCAACTCGACCCCGTATGTCGCCTGTTCTTCGTCGCTGAGTTTCCACGGTTCGTGGGCGTACTCGGCGGGCAAGGCGTCGAGTTCGGGGAGCCACGTCTTCACGTACTCGGCGTCCTCGTCGTAGCGGTTCGCCTGCCAGCGCACGTCGAACGAGCGGTCCCGCGAGTCGTTGCCGACGCCCGCGATGTAGGCCCAGTTGCCGTAGTTCGACGCGGGGTCGTAGTCGACGAGTCGCGTCTCGAAGTACGCCGCGCCGCGTCGCCAGTCCAGTCTGAGGTCGTTGGCGAGGAACGACGCCGCGTTCTGCCGCCCGCGGTTCGACATGTACCCCGTCGCGTTCAACTCCCGCATGTTCGCGTCGACGAAGGGGATGCCCGTTTTCCCCGCCGCCCAGCGCTCGAACTGCGCGTCGTCGGCCCGCCAGTCGATGTCGGTTCGCTTCCGGATGCCCTCGCGGCGGAAGAAGTCGCTCCCGTGTTTGGCGAACTGGAACTGGAAGAAGTCGCGCCAGCGGAGTTCGAAGACGAGCCAGTACGTCGAGTCGTTTGCGACCCGCCGGTCCTCGTAGCGGTCCACCTCGGCCTTGACGTACCGCGGCGAGAGACAGCCCTCGTTCAGCCACGGCGAGAACTTCGAGGAGTAGTCGGCGCCGAGCAGTCCGTTTCGCATCTGCTTGTACTCGCGGAGGTGGTCGCCCGCCCAGATGTACGACTCCACGCGGTCGAGCGCGGCCGTCTCGCCGCCATCGAAAGGGAGGACGCCGCGTTCGTCCGGGGCGCTCTGGGACTCGACATCCGGGTTCCCGACGAGGTCGGAAACCGCGGGGAGGTCGCCCGCGTCGGGCGTGTCTCCGGGAAGCGGCGGGACGGTCGGTTCGAGAAGCGGGTCGCGACCGGCGGGGTCGCTGCCCACGGACCCGCTGCCCGCGCCTACATCTCCCTGTTCGGTGCTTTCGGCGGCCGATTCGACCGCCTTCCGGAACGTCGTGTAGGTGTCTGGGAGTTCCGAGAGCGCCATCGGGAGGTCGTCGAGGTGGGTGAGCGTGTGGCCCCAGAAGCGACGGAGTTCGACGCCGCCGTCTCGAAGCGCTCGCTCGACCGCCGACTCGACGCTCGACTCCTCGGGGGTCGGTCGCGTATGGACCGTCACGAAGTCGGCGTCAACGGTCGCCGCCAGCTCCGGGAGGACGGATTCGGGCCTCCCCTCACGAACGACGAGGTCGCTCCCGCGGTCGCGGAGCGACGACCGCAGGTCGGACAGCGATTCGAGGCGGAAGCGAGCGCGGTGCGCGCCGGTCTTCTCGAAGTCGAAGGAGTCGGGGCCGCCGAACGGTCGGTCGCCGTACTCGCGGGGGTCCACGCAGTAGACGGGAACCACGCGGTCGGCGTCGCAGGCGGCCGTGAACGCCTCGTTGTCGTGCAGGCGGAGGTCGCGGCGGAACCACGCGAGCGAAGTTGGCTCGGACATCGTCGGCGGCGCTTAGGATGGGGGTGACTTGAGTCGAACGGCGGATTCGGGGTGACACAATAGGGCGACACCCGGCCGCGCCGCCCGACCTACGTCCGGCTTCGCGTCTGCAACCGGAGTTCCGCGCCGGCGACGACGGCGACGACGGTGAGCGCGAGTCCGGCGACGAGCCGCGGGTCCACGCGGTCGATGACGGGGACGCCCATCCAGCCGGCGAAGAGGAGCGCGAGTCCGGCCAGACAGGTCGCAAGCGTCAGGATCGCGAGGGGGGCCTGCGTCGGTTCGGCGGCGGCCAAGAAGTGGTCAAGCTCCGCCGCGCTCGACCCGAGCGAGACGGTCTTCGCCCGCGAGTCGTACGCGACGATGCTGAGTGAGTCGAGTTTAGGGAGGTGGGTCTGGTGAAGCGAGATGTAGACGCTCTGGCGAACGTTCTTCGGGGGCGGCGACTCGCCGGACTCTATCTCGGCGATGTGCTCCGCGAGGTCGCCGACCGACTCCGGCCCGTCCCCGTCGCGCAGTCGTTCGAGTGCGAGCCGCCGCCGCTCGTTTCTGAGCACGTCGTGGATGTCGGCCTCATCGAGCGAGCCGTCCGCCTGCTCGCCGGAGACGGTCGGCGAGTCAGGCTCGGCCATCGCCCCGTTCAGAGCCAATCATCGGGCTTCGTGTCGTAGTCGATCTCGCCGGCGGCGATGCGAGCTTCCAGCTCGGCGTCGAGGTCGTGTTCCTCGAACGACTCGCCGTCGTAGCGGATGCGGATGGCTCGCTCTTCGGGCGTCGGCTCTCGGCCCCGCCGCCGGGCGACTTCGACCTCGTGCTCGTCGAACTCCTTCGTGATGGTCATCAGGTTCACCGGGCGGCCCCAGAGGTGGTAGACGCGCTCCAAGACGCCCTTCGCCTGCTTCATGTCGAGGATGACGCCGTTGTACTGGTGGCCCAAGAGGAGCTCCCCGCGGTTGTCGAAGTTCCCGTCGTACACCGCGATAGTCGGCTTCCCGAAGTTGGTGAACTGGAACAGGAGCTTCTTTTTCACGTCCCGGTACGCCGACGAGGAGACGCGGAACTGCCGGGACGACTGGGAGTACTCGTAGGCGAAGTAGTGGTTCGAGCGGACGAACTCCTCGGAGAGGAACGCGTCGAGGAACGTCACGTCGTTGTGACTCTCGCGAATCTCGCGCATCCGGTCCCAGCCGGCAGACTTGTCCACGTCGGCGACGGCCGCCTCGACACTGTCGTACACCTCGTCGTCGAACATGTACCGCGAGAGCTGTTCGAGTTCCGAGCGCCGAATCCGACTGAGGAACCCGCGGTTCTGCGCCTTGACGAGCGAGTAGTGTCGCTCCGCGAGCCCCTCGTAGGTGAGGAGCTTCCACGGGTACGCTTCGAGGTCAAGCGACTCGTCGCCCGACAGCGCCCTGTCGAGGGTCTCGTGGTCGACTCTGGGGTCGTCGGGACCGAGTTCGGACAGTTCGTCGAGGGAGTCGGCGCTGACGCCGTCGATAGCTGGGTCCGCCCGGAGGAGTTCCTGTACCTCGTCGAAGTCGACCGTCTCGTGGAAGTTGCGCCACGTGACGCCCTTCACGCGCAGGAGCTTGTCGGCGACCTCCGCGCGGTTCGTCGAGTTCTCGATGTACTCCCACAGCTCCTTGCCGAGCTTGTAGGGGTTGAGCCCGGGCGACCCGAGGACGCGCGACTGGTGGTCGGCGTAGGTGATGAACTCGTCCGTGCCCGCGAAGCGCTCGTCGCCCATCATGAGCGACTCCCAGTAGGCCGCCCAGCCCTCGTTCATCACCTTCGTCATCTTCTGGGCGGCGAAGTAGTACGCCTCCTCGCGGAGCATGTCGAGGACGTCCTTCTGCCACGGCTCCATCTCTTCGGCCTTGCCCGTCTCCTCGTCGTACCGCATCCCGTGTTCGCGGACGTACGCGAGCACGTCCTTCCGGGGGTCGGTGAGCTTCGCGGCCTCGCGTTCGGCCTCTTCGACCTGCTCGAGCCACGCGTCGTCGAACACCTCACGGCGCACGTCGTCGGAGATGTCGAGGCTGTCCAACTGCGCGCGGATGTCCTCGGGGATCCGGCCGTCCTCGTCGGCGGCGGCCTCGCGGATGGTCCGGTGCTGGTCGATGGTGTCTTCCAGACAGAGGACGGCGTCGATGAACTTCTCCACGTCGTCCCGGCTGATTTCGGGGTTCTGGACGTACCGGTCGATGGTCTGGGCGTGCTGTTCGAGCATCGCCGCGGCGGCGAACTGCCCCTCGTCGGAGAACAGCCCGAACCACTGGTTGTTCTTGAAGAAGTCCGAGTGCGCCTCGACGTGGGTGATGACGGCCTTCTGGTCGGCCAGCGAGTTCGACTCCTGAAGGAAGGCGTTCGCCGGGTCGTCGTTGTTGACGATTTCGAACGCCTTGCCCATGCCGAACTGGTCGGTCTTCCGCTGGCGGTCGTAGGTCATCCCCCACCGCCAGTGCGGGTAGCGCTCTTGGAACCCGCCGTAGGCGATGAGCTGGTTCATCTCGTCGTAGTTGACTACCCAGTAGTTCACCGGGTAGGGATCGAGTCCGAGCTTCTTCGCGAGCGCGCCGGCCTCCCGGACGGGCTCATCGAGTCTGGCGGCCTCGCGCTGTGCGTCTCTGCGGTGTCGTCTGAAACTCATTCTGCTGTCGCCTCCGTGCTGAGTATGGTGTAGATGGCGTCGATGACGTCGTCGGGCTCCGAGACGTACGCGACCACGACGTTACCCTGCTCGCCGAGGCTCCGTTCGACCTCTTCTGCGTGGGTGGCGTTGATGGCGGTCCCGCCGGGCTGGGTCTCCACGTAGGCGTGGAGGTTCGCGTCTATCTCCTGCATGAGCGGGACGACCCGCTCTTTGGTGTCGTTCGAGGAGTTCTCGGAGTCGCCCGCGGCGAAGACGTAGCGGTTCCACTCGCGCCACGGGTAGCGCTCGTCCAAGACCTCCTTCGCCAGTTCGTAGGCGGACGAGATTCGCGTCCCGCCGCCCGAACGGATGCCGAAGAACTCGTCGCGTTCGACCTCCCACGCCTCGGCGTCGTGGGCGATGTAGACGAACTCGGCGTGGTCGTACTTGCCCGTGAGATACCAGTCCAGCGGGGTGAAAGTGCGCTCGACGAGTTCGCGCTTCGTCTCCCGCATCGACCCCGACACGTCGCGGATGTTGACGACCACGACGTTCGACTGCTTCTTCTCGATGACTTCCGGGTGGCGGTAGCGCTCGTCCTCGCGGCGGAACGGAATCTCGCGGAGCCCCTCGCGGCGGATGCGCTGGATGGCCGTCGTCCGCTCGACGTTCTCTTCCATCTCCTCGAAGGAGGCCCACGTCCCGCGTTCGTCATCCGGGATGCGGCTCCACTCGTCTTCGATCCACGCCATCGAGACGAGGATGTTGTTCTCGCGGCACCACCGGAACACCTCGCGGGCCGAGGTGCCGTCGACTTTCATCGCCTCGCGGACGAACTCCTCGTCGAAGTCCATCGCGAGCTTGCGCTTCAGGCCCTCCTTGAACAGGCGCTCGAAGTCGAGGGTGCTGTGGGGGCCGCTGCGGGTAATGTCGGTGAAGTCGCCTTCGACCTCCTCGATGACCTCCTTACCCTTCGGTTCGAGTTCGAGGCCGAGTTCCTCGTCCAACGCCTCGGCGAACTGCTCGGGGTCCATCTCGTAGTACTCGTGTTCGGCCCCCTCATCGCCGGGTTCGCCGTCTTCGCCCTCGCCGTCACCGGGCTCGGGCTGGCCGAGCGGCTGGCCCACGTCAGGCGTGCCGCCTTTGCCCTGTCCGACGCCGCCCATGTCGAGGCGGTCGTACTTGAACTCCGGCAGGTCCACGACCTTGATGGGTATCTTGATGTCTTTCGAGCCGGACGCGCCGAGGTCGCCGTAGGAGATGAACTCCTTGAGGTCTTCGCGGCGCTCTTCACCCACTTCGCGGAATCGTTCGAGGTCGTCTCTCAGTCCCATGTGTGGCTCACCTCCTTCATCACGGCACGGCTGGTCAGTTCGGCCGACGCGGCGGTGTAGCCGCGGTCGACCAGTTCGTCGATGGTGCGGGCTTTCACGCGCGCCGTCTCGGTGTTCGCCGGCGGGTCGTCCCACTGGCGGGGGTCGAGGTCGGTGAACAGTCGGCGCACGTCCTCCCAGTCGTGGGTTTCGAGCACCGTCCGGATGACCGGAATCTCGGTCAGGTCCACGTCGGAGACGGTAAAGCCCTCGTCGCGGTTCTCCCACGCGTAGCGGTTGAGCGCGGTGATGACCTTCTCGTTGCGGAACTCCTCGACCGACTCGGAGGGGTCGTTGCCCTCGTAGTCGTCCGGCGAGAAGCGGCCGAGGTGCTCGGTCTCGAACAGTTTCATGAGAAGCGGGTCGGGGTCGACCGGCCCGCGCTCGGTCTCTATCTGCCCGTCGGACGCCCACGCGTAGACGTGTTCGACGTACTCCTCGACCGTCTCGCGCTCGACGCCCTTGTCGGCGAGGAGCGCGTCGAGCACGTCCGCCTCCTGCTGGTCGAAGATGTACTCTTTGACGGTTGCGATGCGGCCCTCGTACTCCGAGGATTCCGCCCGCGAGAACACGGGCGCGTCGGAGAGTTCGGCGACCATCTCGTCGAGCACGTCGGTCGGCATCACCACCGACGACACGTCGAGGTCGGGGTGTCTGCGGTCGATGCGGTCGTGGAGCAGGTCGGCGATGACGTCGCGGGTGAACGTCACGGGAATCCCGTGGGTCCCCTCGGCGTCGCCGACGAACTCGAACGCGGACACCTCGCGGCGCTGGTCGCCGACCTGCAGGTAGCCGCGGTCGAACAACAGCGCCTTGTCCACGAGGTCGAACTCGAGGTCCGGGTCGCGCGGCACGTCGTCGTCGTCGAGGCGGGTCACGACGCTGTAGAGCGCGGCGGCCTCGACGGTGTGGGGCGCGAGTTCGCGGGTGCGGACCTCGCCCGGCCCCTCGCGCACGTCTAACGAGACGGCCTCGGCGACGCGTTCGGCCATCGCCTCGGGGTCGTCGGTCCAGACGCTCGTCTCGTTGGTCAGCTCGCGGCGGATGAGTTCGGCCTCGAGCGAGAGGTTCGTCAGGTACCGGAACTCGTGTTTGTTGAGCCGGCGCTTGAGCGCCTTCAGCGGGTCGCGGCCGTTCCTGTCGGCGTACTTGTCGAGTTCGGCGTCGAGGTCGGGATTCGAGATGATGACGAGCTGGGTGTCGATGTCCATCCCGATTCCCTTGTCCAGTTTGACGTGCCCCTCGTCGGGGACGTTCAGGAGCTTCTGGAGCAGGTCGGCGTGCTGGGTGGCGTCCTCGACGATGGTGAGGAGGCCGTTGCCTTGCGACAGCACCCCGTCGTAGCTGAACGCCTGCGGGTTCTTCCGCCCGCGGGAGTTCAGTTCGCGGAGCATGCTCGGCATCCACGACCCGACCAGTCGCTCCTTGGGGGAGCCGTCGTCCTCCGAGTGGAGGACCCCGACGCCGCGGCCGACGTCGACGACGTAGTTCTTCACCCGGAGGTGTTTCGGGTCGGTGACGGCGCTGAAGAGGTCCTGCTTGCCCGCTCTGCGGAACTCCTCTTCGAGGTAGGTGTACGCCTCCAGACAGAACGGGTCGAGGTCCTCGTCGACGTCGACGGCGATGTGGTCACCGTTCCTGCTGTTGAGGTCGGCGAGCAGCCGCTTGCGAACCTCGGCGGGGAACACCGAAAGCGGGTGCGACTGGACGGGGCTTTCGTACCAGTCCTCGTCGGCGGCGTCGACCTCGCCGCCGTAGGACAGCCCGCGGGTGTCGTCGGCGTTGGCGACGTTCCACTCGACGGTGTAGCGCCGCCCCGCGTCGGTCTTCGAGTACTCCCGAAGCCCGTTGATGAGACAGCGTTTCAACTCGGATTTCCCCGTGGCAGTCGGGCCGTCGAACCAGACGATTTTCTCGGCTTTGCCGCGGTCGGCGGCGATGGTCCGCAGGTCGTCGACGAAGGCGTTAAGCACCTCCGTGTTGCCGAGGACCGCGTGCTCGCCGTCGTTGGCGGGGTCGTCGAAAAAGCGGTAGCGCTCTTTCTCCTCGCCCTGTTCGACCACCTGTCTGGTCCCCATCGACTCGATGGCTTCCAAGAGGTACTTCGACGCGTGGGAGGCGATAGAGGGCGACTCGAACGCGGCGTCGACGTACTCGCCGAGACTCATCGGCTCCTCGTAGGTGCCGCGGAGCGCCTCGTCCGCCTCGCGGATGTAGTCTCGCATGGTCACCCTTCGAGTTCGGTCTTCGCCACCTCCGCACCGGCGAACTCGAGCACCTCCCGTGCGCCGTCGCGCGAGTAACCCTGGTCGACGAGCGCGTCTATCCACGCGTTGCGCTCGTCGTCGTCAAGCTCGTTCGCGCTCACGAGCGCCGAGAAGTTGATGTTGTGTTTCTTGTCCTCCCAGAGTTTGCGTTCGAGCGCGCGGCGGAGGCGGTCGTTGTCCTGCGGGTTGAACGACGTTCCCTCGCGGGCGCGCCGGGAGACCCAGTTGGAGACCTCCTGTCGGAAGTCGTCCTTGCGGTCCTCGGGGATGTTGAGTTTCTCCTCGACCGCGCGGAGGAACTTCTCGTCGGGGTCTTGGTCGCGTCCCGTCAGTTCGTCTTCGACCGTCGCGTCGTCGATGTACGCCATGACGTGGTCCATGTACTTCTCGCCCTGCCGGCGAATCTCGTCGATGTCGTAGGCGAGGGCGTGGCGCACGTCCTCGATGGCGCGCTCTTTGTACTCCTCGCGGACCATCTCGAGGTAGCGGTGGTAGCGTTCGAGGTTCTCCTCGGGAATCGACCCGTGGTTCTCGAGGTTCTCTTCGAGGTGGGTAAACGAGGACAGCGGCGAGAGGTAGCCGCGGCCGCGGTGGGTCGCGTCCATGATGGCCTCGGCGATTTCGTCGCCGATGAACCGGGCGGAGACGCCGTCCATGCCCTCGGCGATGTCGGCTTTCTTCTCGCCCTCCTCGCGGAGTTTGCGCACGTCCACGTCGTCGCCGTCGTCCAACTCGCCGTTGTAGGCCTTCGCCTTCTGGACGAGCGAGATGGTGTCGGAGTCGGGTTCGACGATGCGGGTCAGGACGCCGAACAGCCCGGACATCTCCAGCGTGTGCGGCTCGACGTGGATGTCTGGCACGTCGGCGTTCCGGAGCATCTTCCGGTAGATTTCGGCCTCCTGTTCGTATTCGAGGACGTACGGGAAGTCGATGCGCTTCGTCCGGTCGTTGAACGCCTCCATCTTCTCGTCGCCCTTCTTCTCGCGGTATTCGGGCATGTTCGTCCGCCCGACGATGACCTGGTCGATGTCGATTCGGGGGTTGTTCTTCGGCTTGATTGTCTGTTCCTGCGAGGCGTGCAGGAAGTCGTAGAGGAACTCCCGTTGGAGCTTCAGCAGTTCCTCGCCGGAGAAGATGCCGCGGTTTGCGTTACAGAACGCGCCGGCGTAGTCGAACGCCCGCGGGTCGGACTCGCCGTACACCGCGAGCTTCGAGTAGTTGACGTCGCCGGTGAGTTCGGTCTCGTCTTGGTTCTTCTTGTCCTTCGGTTCGAACGTCTCGATACACTGGCGTTTGTTCTCGGAGGCGACGAGTCGGATGACCTCGATGTGGTTCGCCACGACCTCCTCTAAGTCGTCGTCGTAGTGGGCCAGCAGCCGGTCCATGTAGAACTCCGAGGCGGGGTCTAGCGCCTGGTCGTTCCGGATGGTGTACGGCGCGTCGAGGTTCTCGTTCAACTGCTCGATGACCACGTCGCGCTGTTCCTGCGGGAGCAACACGAGCGGGTCCTGATTCATCGGCGACGTGACCACGTCGTCGGAGGGGTCTTGGTCGCGGATGACGTCGCCGAGGTTCGTCCACCGGAAGGTGTACATCCGCCCCTCGTCGGACATCGTGTAGTCCTCGAAGTAGCGACGGGAGATCCAGTCGAAGTGGGACTTCCCGGAGCCGACGGGGCCCAAGAGGAGTTTGATGCGTTTTTCGGGACCGAGGCCGCGAGCCCCCGATTTCACCTTGTTGACGAACTCGTGAATCGACTCGTGAACTTCGCGGCCGTAGAAGACGTTTTCACCGTCGTGAAGGGGGTCTTCGGAGGCCATGAGGTACTCCACGACGCCCGCGTCCTCGTCGTAACGGGTGCCGTAGAAGTCGAACATGTCCGCCACGCGTTGGTGGGCGTTGCGAGCGATCTTTGGGTGAGCGTAGACCTCTTCCAAGTACCACTCGAAGCTCTTCGCCTCGCGGAGGTCCGCGGGCACGGAGTCTTTGTAGTGCTTGCTCAGGTCTGCGAGTGTTTCAATTTCGCCGGTCATTGTTCGTGGAGCCTCGTCGGACCAGCCGTCCGGAGACGACCGAGGGCGACGCGCCCGCGTTCGCGGGTCGCAGACGACACACCGCGAGCCACGGACCCGCGGCGACAGACCGCGGGCGGTGAATCGAAATGCGTCGCCGCCGCTGCGCGCTCACGACGGGTCGGCGACTGGCGACAGAATCGGCGATTGGCAAACGATGCGCGACGGCTCGCTCGGCCCGGGGACCGAGACTACCAATCAATGAGAGACGTTAACATATAACGCTTTCTCTGAAAGTAGTCAATAGATTGTCTTGAATGTCGACCAATCCAGATACGTACCACGTCGTGTGAACCTCCAATCGACCGACGTGTGTCGGTTTAATCGGCGATTCAGTCAGTTGGTGGTCCCGTTAATCGGGTCGGATGAGATTCATGTCGTCCCCGACCGGTCAGTTTCGAGGGGCGAACCACGGCCTCCGAGCCGGCGTCACGGCGACCGGCGGTGGCGGCGGAAGCGGGAAGGCTTAGGACGCGCGGCGGACTAGCACGCCCATGACCGACCTGCCCGACGGGTGGACCCTCTGGAACGACGAGCACGAGGGGCGGCGCATCCTCGCGTTTCGGCCCGACGTGTTCAACGAGAGCGCCTTTCCCGCCGAGTGCATGCCGACCGTCTTCGTGTGGAACGGGTCGCGGGCGAACCGTCCGGGCGCGACGCAGATTCGAACCGAGACGTGGCACGCCGTGCTCTATCTCGAACCCGAAATCGAAGTCGTCGTCGAGGAGTTCGACTCCCGCGAAGCGGCCGTCGAGGGCGCGACCGACATCGCCGGACGCTTTTCCGACGGCGAGATAGACTACCGGAGCGCCTACCAAGTCCCCCGCGAGGAGTACTTCGAGAAGCTCGACGAACTGACCGGGCGGGAGCCTTAACCACCTCGCAGGAGAACCACCGCTATGACCTCCGTCACGCTTGTCGGTGCCCGCCTGACCGACCCCGGCACCGAGTTCGTCTACCACGGTGAATCGAGCGCCTGCGAGGGCTGTCCGTACCGTCAGCAGTGCCTCAACCTCACCGAAGGCGTCCGTTACCGGGTCCTCGGCGTGCGCGAGAACACGCAGGTCCTCGACTGCGCCGTCCACGACGAGGGCGTCCGCGCCGTCGAGGTCGAACCGGCCCCGGTCACGGCGAACGTCCCCTCAAAGGGCGCGTACGCCGGAAGCAAGGCCAGCCTGCAGGGCCCGTGTCCGCACACCGAGTGCCCCAGCCACGAGTACTGCGTCCCCGAGGGTGCCGAGTTCGACCAGGAGTACCGCATCAGCGACGTGCTCGGCGACCCGCCGCACGACCACTGCCACCTCGACCGGAACCTGACGCTCGTCGAGTTCGAACCCGCCGACGAGTAGGGGTTTTTGTGGTTCCCGGCCGCTGGCCCTGATATGACGACCGCCGTCTTCTTCGACCTCGACCTGACGCTCCTCCGCTACACCGCCGACTTCGAGACTATCTTCGACCGCGCGGTCCCGAACGCACCCAAAGGTGCCTACGACCGGTATCTCTCCGTCTTCTTCGACGCGTTCGAGGACCTCGCCGTGGACCCCTACGCGGTCGGCTTCGAGGTAATCACCGACGAGTTCGACATCGGCGACGACCCGGAGGCGCTCGTGGCGCGCTACGCGGAGGCCGAACTCGCCGCCACGACGGTCCCGGCGTCGGCCCGCGAGGCGCTCGTCCGCGTCGCCGACCGCCGACCGACCGGGATTCTCACGAACGGCGCGCCGGCGGTCCAGCGGGCGAAACTCGAACGCCATGACCTCACGGACCTCGTCGATGCCGTCGTCGTCTCGAACGACCCCGCCGTCGCCTCGCGGAAGCCCGACTCGGGTATCTTCGAGGCCGCGGAGACCGCGCTCCCGGCAGACGACTACGTCTACGTCGGCGACACCTACGACGAGGACGTGGTCGGAGCGAGAAACGCCGGGTGGGAGGCGTACCACGTCGGCGACGACGGTCCCGGCGGCGACCCAACCGACGACGCCCCTGACGACCCGGCGGCGGTCGAATCGGTCGCCGACGCGGTAGTTCGAATCCTCGGTGAAGACGGCGCGTAGCGCGGAAGAAACGAGAGAATCGACCGACTACGGGAGCGTGCCGACCTTCTCACCGGCGTAGCCGAAGATGTCGGCGTAGCCGTACGCGGAGAGGAGAATGGGATAGAAGTCGCGGTCGGCGACGAACTGCTCGGCGTCGGCGCGGGCGAACGTCTCGCCGGCGGTGACGGGTTCGAAGTTGGTCGCGTGGACTTCGTATTGGTCCGCCGTCGGCTTGGGAAGCCGTTCCAGCAGGCGGAACACGTCGATGCTGTTCTCCTCCGGAATCGCGAGTTTCAGGCGGTCGTCCTCGGTCTGCGACTCGGACTCCTCGTCGAGCTCGCCGCTCCCGTCGCTCGCGACGGCGGGGGCGGGGAGGACGTTGGTCGCGGTGAGGAACGCCCGGATGAGCCAGTAGGCGTTGTCGGCCGCCTCGTCGGACTTCTGGAGACCGGCTTCGACCTCGATGGTGTGGGCGTGTTCGATGAGCCGACCCTCCGCGAAGTGGTTCGTCTCGACGGCCACATCGACCGGGAGCCGGGGGAGAATCGACCGGGAGATGGCGTCGACCGTGTCCACGATGGCGAACGGTTCGGCGTACGACTGGGTGGAGTGAAGCGAGAAAGCGGTGGTGCCGCGGACCTCGCGGCCGAGGTCGTGGGCGAGGCGTCGCTCGTGGCTCTCGGCGTTGGGATCGCCCGGAAACGCCCGGTTGAGGTCCTCGTCGAGGTAGCGCTCGTCCGCCGCCAGCGCCTCCTCGTTGGCGACGATGAGCTTCACCGGGCGCTCGACGTCGGGGTCCTCCGCGACGAACCGCTCGATGGCGCGAGCGCCGCACGGTTCGTCGCCGTGGATCGACCCGACGACAGACACTTCGGGCGTGCCGTCACCGAGTTCGTAGATTCGCATTGCCGATTCCTAGAACTGGACGCTAAAGGACTTTTAGATTCTCCCGGTTCACGCCGCTTTCGCTGACGTGTCAGCAGGAACTACTGATTCGGCGGGCGGGAAACCGCGGGTCAGACGCGATCAGTGGTCGAGCCCTTCGACGTACTCGTAGTCGGCGGGGTAGGCGGTCGCTCGGTGGCCGTCGAGTTCGATTTGCCAGCCGTGAAGCGCCGTCGGGTCGTCCAACGCCGCCCGGAGGGTCTCGCGCACGTCGTCCACATCGACGCCGTAGAAGTCGCTCGGAACGCCACGGATATACTCCAGCGCCGTCTCGAACAGCGACCGCATCCCCGCGTCGTTCTCAAAGTCGAAGTGCTTGTACGCGCCGGCGGCGACCTGCACCATTCCGTGAAGGAAGGCGCTTTCCGCGGTCCCTGCACCGTAGTTGTACCACTCGTCTTCGAAGCAGTCGTGGCTCTCGTGGAAGTCGCCGGCGTTGAACAGGCGGACGCCGTGTTCGACCGCCCGGCGGAGCGTCGCGTGCTCCCACAGCCGAAGGTCGTCGTTCCACCCCGTCGGGTTGCCGAGCGGCGGGGCGACGCTCGGGTCGCGGGTGTGTTCGTCCATGTGAGTCAGGGCGACCGGAAGGCCGGTAACTCCATCGGTGGCGACACTGGCCGCGCAGTTTTTTTCGTGCGAGCGCGACAATGGTCGGATGTGACGGACACGATAGAATGCACCTACTGCGGGAGCGACGTTCGGCGTCACGACCCCGTCTTCGTGGAGGAGCTCGAAGCCGGCGAGCGCGTGCCGGCGGGCGCGTTCTGCAACTACGCGTGCCTTTCGTCGCACATCGACGCGGCGGGGCTGACGACCGGCGCATCCTGCGAGTGGCGGCCAGAGTAGGCACCGACCGTGGTCGGAGTACCCGCCCGGACCCCTGACCTATTTACTGCGATTCGTCCTTTCGAGCGTATGGCACTCGCATCAGCACTCGTGGCCGGCGGGGTTATCGGAATCCGGCACGCGCTGGAAGCCGACCACCTCGCCGCCGTCGCGACGATGGTCGAAGACGACGACCGACCGAGCATCGTCGGCGCCTCGTGGGGCGTCGGGCACTCGATTCCGATTGCCGTCGTCGGCCTCCTGTTCGTCGCGCTCGGCGTCCGCCTGCCCGAGTCGGTGACGCACTTCTTCGAAGTCGTCGTCGGTGCGATACTCGTCCTCCTCGGGGCGCGGATGCTCCTTCGGGCCGCCGGCGTCTCCGTGCCGACGCTCCGGGACCACGACCACGACAGCGGCGTTCACCGGCACCTCTCGCTCGGGAACGTCGCGTTCGGAACGAAACACACGCACGTCCACGACGAGTCGTTCGGCGTCGGCGTTCTCCACGGCTTCGCCGGGAGTGGCGCGCTCGTCATCGCGATGGTCTCGACCGCGCCCGCGATGGGGCAGGCCGTCGCGTTCCTCGCGGCGTTCAGCCTCCTGACTATCGCCACGATGGCGACCGTCTCCTTCCTCTGGGGGCGCTCGATGGCGGTCGGCGGGACGCGCGTCCTCCGCGCCGCGGCCGGTGTCGTCGGCATCGCCGTCGGCGGCCTCCTCGTCGTCGAGCAGTTCGGCGGCCTCGTCTGACGTTTCGCAACGTTTTAGCGGTCCCCCTGTCGTACTTGAGTACGCGCGAGGGTAGCTAAGTCAGGAAAAAGCGGCGGACTCAAGATCCGCTCCCGTAGGGGTCCGTGGGTTCAAATCCCTCCCCTCGCACTTATCGCGAGAAACGACGTGATGAGCGGCAAGTGCAGCTCGGCCTGCGGCGAGAAGCGAGCACCGAAGCGGCCCGCCACCCTGTTATAAACCCGGTCGCTCGATGGCGGACGCGTTCGCTTCTGTCCCCCGCTGTTCACCCGGTTACGATGCCACCACAGCGCCGCCGCCAGTATCCCGAACAATTCATCATGAACAGACCACGTTTCCGATGAAAACCGCCGGAAATAGTCCGAACGAGGATGACGTTCGGCGACAACCGCGACTAACCCGTCCGTCGGCCGGACTATCAGTTTCTCCGGACAGTACAGAATTTGTCAGAAACGTTCATTATGTTATCGATCCTACTGTAGTGTTGCCGGAAGCGCAAGGACGCACCGGATGACCAAACCGAATCTGTCGGGCGACGTGAAAGGCGTCGACGACGGTACGCATCGCAAGACGCGGAGGAATGGAATCGACACGAACACCGAGTCTTTCGTAACAGGAAGACGAGGTCAAAGTGCCGAAGAGGAACCGAAACAGCCCCGTAAACCGCTCTGCGAGCGAGTGGCGGGAAGACCAAGTACCGGACCACGAGGAATCGGAGTTCGGGAAGTCGGCGCAAGCCGAAAAAGGTCGTGAGGGCTGCGGAAAACGTCTTCCGTCCGGGTTCTAATTGCGGATTCTGGCTTTTCTGTTATTCGCCCTTCGAGCGGGCGAGCCGTCTCGTGCGGCGCAGTTCACGACGCGACACGACGACGCATCGCGTTCGCGGTGTGGGTGCGACGTACCGGCCGGGTTACGGCCGGATCAACTGACTCATCAGCCGGAGGTATTCCGACGCGACGAGCGGTTCGTCGGCCGCGGTCCGCTCGACGGCTGCCACGCCGTGCCGGAGTTTCTCCTTGAGCGGGCTCGGCGGAACCTTGTGGCCGAGCACGCGGGACGCCGTCTCGACGTGTTCCAGCGCGGTTTCGGCGTCGCCGGCTCTGACCGCCGCTCTGGCGTCGTCGAAGGACGCCGCGAGCGACTCGCGGACCCGCACCGGGAGGTCGATAGCGTCTGACACGCCACGAGATAAACTGTCCATCGACATAAGCCACCGGGCCGCGTCGGCGTCGGGTCGGTGGATATAGGCACGTCCCCGTCCTGTCACGCCTATGAACGAACTCGACGCCCGGGCGGACCGGGCACAGCGCGCGGCCCGCGACGGCGGCGCAGTCGCGCGACGCGCCTTCAGAACCGGCATCTCCGTCGAGACGAAAGATGGAAAGACGGACGTGGTCACGCAGGCCGACAAGGACGCCCAGCGCCGCGTCGTCGAGCGAATCCGCGGGGCGTTTCCCGACGACCCAATCGTCGGCGAGGAGGACGACGAACTCAAGTCGGTTCCCGAGTCGGGGGCGGCGTGGGTCGTCGACCCCATCGATGGAACGAACAACTTCGTGCGCAACGTGCCGGTCTGGGCGACTGCGGTCGCCGCCGTCCGCGACGGCGATCCCGTCGCGGCGACAAACTACCTGCCCGCACTCGACGACTGCTACGCGGCCGACGACGAGGCGGCCTACCGCAACGGCGAGGAGATTTCGGTGAGCCAGCGCGACGACCCCGAGACGTGTACGGTCTGTCCGACGTTCTGGTGGGATTACGACGCCCGCGACGAGTACGCCGCCGCGGCCCGGGCCATCGTCACGCGCTTCGGCGACATGCGGCGCTACGGGAGCATGCAGGTCGTGCTCTCGTACGTCGCCGACGGCTCGCTCGACGGCGTCATCACGAACAAGCGGGCGAACCCGTGGGACTCGGTCGCCGGCGTACACCTCATTCGGATGGCCGGGGGGACGGTCACAGACCTCGACGGGAACGAGTGGCGACACGATTCGGAGGGCCTCGTCGCCTCGAACGGGCGCGTCCACGACGTCGTGCTGGAGGCGGCCCGCGAAATCGACGAGCGGTAGACGGACGAAACCCGGAACCGGACGGCGCTCGCCGCGGGCGCGGGCGTGCCTCCCATCCGCAAGTGCGAAGTCACCCCCCATCAGAAAGGATAGCATGGACCTCGACGCGACGGACCGGGCGATTCTCCGGATTCTGATGGAAGACGCGCGGACCCCGTTCAGCGAAATCGCCCGCAGAATCGATATGTCGAGCGCGACGGTTCACGACCGGGTCGGTCGGATGGAAGACGCCGGCGTCATCGAGGGCTACCACGCCCACGTCGACCCGCGGGAGGTCGGGCTGGGAACCTCCGCGCTGGTCGGCTTCCGGGTCAAACAGGGCCGCGAAAAGGAGGCGCTCCAACAGCTTCGAGACATCGAGGGCGTCCAAGAAATCGACCTCACCACCGGCGAGTGGGACGTGATGCTCCGGGTGTACGCCGAGGACACCGACGCTCTGCGCGAGCTCATGTTCGACCACATCGCCGAGCTCGACGGCTTCTCGCGGTCTCAGACGATGGTCATCCTCGGAACTGAGTACGACGACCCGGTGTTGCCGATTCGCGAACCGGACGACGAGGACTGAGCCACGCCCGCCGCTGAACGCCACCTCGTTGCGACGCCGACCCGCCGCGCCGAGGCGCGCGGGGTGGATGCGAGAGACCGGAACCCTCAACAGGCCCGCCGTCGGGGTATCGCCTATGGCAACGGTAGCAGAGCGAATGGGTCTCGACCCCGAGCGCCTCTGGGGGCTCGGCGTCGCGGCCATCCTCGTCGCCCTCGTCGGCGGGTCGCTCGCGTTCCCTCGCGTCGTCTACGACGGATTTATCTGGCACTACTTCTGGGGCCCGTCCAAGCCGACGCGAACTCGGCCGTCTGTGCGGTTCGGGCGAACGGCGTCACGCAGTACCTCGACACGGCGTCGGCCTGCGCCGCCGCGGCCGAACCCGTCGCGTACCCCGGCTACACGCTCGTCTCCGAGGTCGGCTACATGGTCACGCTCGTCATCGCTCTCTCGGGCGTCGTGTTCCTCCTCCGCCGCCTCGACATCGGCGAGAGCCCGCGGTTCTTCTACGCGCTCTTCCCGTTCATGCTGTTCGGCGGCGCGTTCCGCGTGATCGAGGACGCTAACGACTCGCCCGGCGTCGCCGACGCGCTCATCAGCTATCCGCTGAACACGCTCGTCATCAGCCCGGTTATCTACGTGACCGTCTTCGCAATCACCCTCGTCGCCGTCGTCGGGAGCGTCTTCGCCGAACGGCGGGGGCTCGTCGACGACTACGTGAAACCGCTGTTCGGGGCCGGCCTCGCGGTGCTCGCAGTCGCGGTCGGTTACCTCCTGTGGGCCGGCCTCACCGGCGCGCAGGGCGCGACGTTCTATCCTCAGGTGCTCGTCGTCATCCTCGTCGGTGCGACGCTCGCCGCCGCCGCGACGTGGTGGCTCGTCGAGCGCTTCGCCCCCGAGGTCAACGAGGGTACCGGCTACATCGGTCTCGTCGTCATCTGGGGCCACGCCGTCGACGGCGTGGCGAACGTCATCGGCCTCAACTGGATGGTCGCGCTCGGCGCGGGCAACAACCTCGTCCCGAAACACCCGGTGAATCAGGCAGTCGTCGACTTCACGGCCTCGACGCTTCCCGAGTCGGTGCTGGCCGTCACGGGCGACGCGTGGCCGTTCCTGCTCGTCAAACTCGTGGCCGCAACGGCCGTCATCTGGGTGTTCGACGAGCAGATATTCGAGGATAGCCCGCGCTACGCGATTTTGCTTCTCATCGCCGTCCTCGCGGTCGGTCTCGGGCCGGGGAGCCGCGACATGCTCCGCGCGACGTTCGGCGTCTAATCGGCCTGCAGTCTCCCGCTTTCCGACCTCTCGTTCCCGCGCTCCCGACGAAGCTTCAAGTACCGAGCCGCGGCCAACGTCGCTATTCTGTGACTCAGGCCGCGCGTCGGCTCGCGGGTGTCCGGCACACCGCCGCGCGGACTCGATTCGGCCCACCTGCCGCGTGGCCGCCCGTGCCGGCTGTCAGCCACGACGCCCACGAACCCAACGAATCCCGAGACCAGCCAGCTACGGGAACGGGTGGAACTCCCGGTCCAGTCGCGGTTCGAAGCCGAGCTCTTGCGGCACCGACTCGGCGCGGTCGGCGAAGTACGGCTCGCCGATGAAAAGCGGCTGTGCGTCCGGGAGGAGCACCCGGACCGCCTCGAAGCCGAGTCGCTCCACGTCGTGCGGGGTGGTCCGCGCCGCGTCGCGTCGAGGCCGGCGTCGGCGACCGCCGAGACGACTGCGTCGAGTTCGGCCGCGCCCTCGGGAACCTCACCGGGGCCGACCGAGTCAGCGGGGATGGTCGCGTCCGGCGAGACGAACGTCCGAGCCGGCTTCGGGAAGTCGGCGTAGGTCGCAATCGCGCCGCCCTGCGTCGCGGCCTGGTCCGGTCCCATGGCGCGCAGTTCGGTCCAGTTTTGGAGCGCCTCGGCCAGCGCGGAGCGAGCGGCGCGGCTCGCGTCGAGGTCCGCGCCGGAGCCCATGGCGAACTTCGGCCACTCACCGTCGCGATGGACGGCCACCGCCACGACCGGCACGTCCACGTCCTGCGTCACGAGGAGCGCAGTCACCTCTAGGGACTCCGAGCGGGCGCGGGCCGCCAGCGTCTCGAACGTCTCGTCGCTCACGTCCAGTCCGAGCGGGTCGAACGTCGAGTACCACGCGAGCATCGTCGCGTCGCGCTCGACGACCTCGTAGAGCCCCGAGAGAATCGCCTCGGTCCCGGAGTTGCCGAGGCCGAGGCCGGTCGTAATCGACGGCTTGTGTCGCTCCGACGGCGGCGGGTAGTGGACGAACTCCGCCGGGAGCGAGACGGTTGCCCCGGTCGCGAGGTTCTCGCCTTCCACCCACTGAATCGGCTCCTCGGGGTCGGGGTCGCGAACGGAGTCGGGTCTGACGAAGCGACTCGGCGGCACCGCGGCCGGTCGGGACGCCGCGGGCGCGACGGCGAACTCGCTGGAGCGGTAGACACCCGCCGAGTAGCGTTCGAGCGCCTCGCCGAGCGCCTTCATGTAGGCCTCGTCCCAGCCGGCGGCCGCGCCACCGGCGAGTTCGGCCGCCCGAGCGTCGGCGTAGACCGTGGTGTCCGCCGTCTGCGCGACGTAGTACGGAAGCGGGAACGACTCGCGCTCGCCGACCTGCGTGACGATGCCGACGCGGTCGTCCACGGCCGACTCGGCCCGCGCGAGCGCGTCGTCTAACTTGACGTCGCGGAAGTCGCGCTTGAGGGTCCGGTCCCGTTCCGTCGGCGACGGGGTCGGGAGAAACGATCGCTCGGGGCCCGGGACTTCGACGACGGTCCCGGCCACGTCGTCGCCCGAGAGGAGCGCGATGCCGCGTCGCCCGG